>JASJBF010000019.1 GCA_030066685.1 Kiloniellales bacterium
ACTACCCGGCCGGGGGCCTGGACCCGCGGCCCGAGCGCCTGGGCGAGATGTTCCAGCTCGCCGAGCGCCTGGCGGCGCCCTTCTCCTTCATGCGCGTGGACTTCCTGGTGGCCGACGGCCGCCTGAAGATCGGCGAGCTGACCAGCCTGCCGGAGAACGCCGTCGGCGTCTTCGCGCCGAAGGTCTACGACCAGCGCCTGGGCCGCCTCTTCGCCGACCCGAAGCTCGAGATCGAGGCCGTACTGGAAGCCTGACGCGCGCGCCGCAAGGAAAATGGGCCGGCTCCCCCTGGTCGCACCCGGGAGAGCCGGCCGGTGGTTGCGTTCTGGTGCCGTCAGTCGCTGCGGAGCTGCCGGCGCAAGGCCTCGAGCTCGGCGTTCAGGTCGGACCATTCGGCGGCGGTGGGATTGCGGTCCTCGACGACCATCAGCGCAACCGCGTCGCGGCCGCTCTGCAGGGCTTCGACGGCGCCGCGGATGCCGCGGACCGCCAGGGGCACGACCTCGTCCAGCAGCAGCAGGGCGAACTTGAGAGCCTCGGACATCACAGGACTCCTTCGTCGATCAGGACCTGCCGGAGCACCGCGACCGCGGCCCCGGCGGATTCGAGCGCGAGCGCCACGGCGCCCTCGGAGGCGGCCGGCGAGCGCACCACCTGCTCGGCCCCGTCGAGGGCGAGCTCCGCTCGGCGGTCGGCCCGGCGCAGCAGCTCGACCACCTCTGGCTCGGAGCAGACCGGTGTGGTCTCGCTCGGGCAGCGCGGCAGGCTCTCGTAGTCGACCGCCAACGCCAGCACGGCCCGGTACTCGGACTTGAGGGCGAAGACCCGCTGCGCCGGGGTTTCCGCCTCCAGGCTGGCGCAGGCCGCGACGAGCGCGAGCAGACCGGATGCCAGCAAGGCGAGGACGGGCCGCGTCATGCCGCAGCCCCCAGCTTGGTCAGATTGCTCTTCAAGAGTGTCCGGCCGCCGCCGTAGCCGAAGGCCAGGCTGGCCAGGAGCGCGATGTGCTCGCCGGGGATCGCCACCTGGGGCGTCCCGTTGGCGACCACGATCGCGAAGAGCAGCAGGACCAGCCAGAACTCGCTGGTCTGCAGGCCCTTGCGGACCACCGTTTCGTGCATGCTTCCTCCATGAAAAAGGCCGCCCCGAAGTGGGCGGCGGATTGTCGCCCCGGAGACGGGGCGATCGATGCCGGCCGCGCGCAGCGGCCGATCGGGACGGGGGGCTGCGCCGCGCCCTTGCGGATCCGGGCGCTCAAACGCCGGTCCAGAGCCGAACCGCGATCGCGGCCAAGGTCGTCACCAGGCCGCCGTAGAGGATCTCCAGGCGCAGCAGGCGGCGGTTCAGGGTGCCATAGCGCTCCCGGCAGAGGGCGACATGGGCCGGCAGGCTCTCGGTCTCGACGTCGCCGTGGGCGCGGCAGACCGCGGTCATTGCCGGAGGGCCTCCGCGCAGGCGCCCGGCCTCAAGACTCGCGTCCCCTCTGCTCGCCCGGGACTTCGACCGGAGCGGCCGGCCGCCAGCCCTCGCCGGCGGCGACGAGGCAGCTGATCCGCCCCGGCGCCCCAGCGCTGGGCGGCCGGGTCATGAGGATCGAGAAGCTGCGGCCGCCGGGGCTAACCAACAGCTCCAGCAGGGCGCCGTTTCCGGTCAGGCCAAGGGCTCGCGGCGCCTCGCCGTAGCCGTCGGCGAGTCGCTGGACCAGGATTTCGCGGGGCGCGCAGGGCGCCGCCGCCGCGCCTTCGGAGGAAGGCCAGACCAAAAGCGACCCCAGTCCGAGGACCAGGCCGGCCAGGGCCCGGTGCCCCGCAGGTCGGCCGCCGCCGGCCGTGGCGCGGCGGAGGGGATTGATGGTTTGAGACATGCTTCGACTCCTTTTGCTGTGATGTCGGCAACGACGGGCCGCGGGGCGGCAGGCCCGGCGGCGGGAAGACCAACTCGGCTTATCGGTGGGATGGAGGTGCGTCTGGGGCGCTTGACACCGTGGGCGGTACGTTTAGCCGGCGCCGGTGCCGAGCGCACTTCCCAATCGGACGCCTTCGCGTCTGGCCGGGAGTGGTGCGCTAATAGGTTGAAGGTAGGTCAATGAATCCGGCCAGACGGATCGCGAAGCGAGTCCGTCTGGCCGGATCTAACGCCCTAGGCGTTAGGCGCGGGGCGGTGCTTGCGCAGGCGCCGCCGGATCGGGTCCTTGATCGCGCGCGGCAGGGCGCGCTTGATCGGGGCCGGCGTCATGCGCGAGATCAGGCGGCCGAAGTCCGTCAGGCTGTGGTTCTGGACCGTGTAGTGATCTGCAGCCGAGGGCTCCAGCCCGGCGAAGGCGCAGAGCCGCCGCGGCGAATCCCTCTCGATGTCGAAGACCAGCAGACGCTCGGCCGGGATCGAGTCCTGGACCGCTTCCAGGTGCCGGTCCCAGTCCCGGCTCCAAGCCTCGACAACCGCTTCCCGGTCGGGCAGCCCGTGGACGCTTCTGTAGAGCTCCGCGAAAGAGCGCGGTCCCAAGTGCGACAGGTGGTCGAGCCGGCTTGCGATCCATGTTTCCTTGGGCCGGACGTTGAGGATGAACATCGCACCCTCGACCTGTTCGGCGATCTCGCGGAAGTACTTGTAGGCCTCGATGTACTCCGCCTCGCCCATGCACTCCATGTCGGTGAAGGCGTCGTAGGCCTCGTAGCCGGCCAGGATGAAACGGCCGGCCTCGAGGTTCTGCTTCATGCGACGGGCGAGCCGGCCGTCGTCCCAATGAACGCAGGGCAAACCGTTCGCGGCGAAGAAGTGCGCCAGCGACGAGGTGCCGCACTTGTTGAAGCCGATCTGGAAGTACTTCTGTGCCATCTCTGCCAAAGTGCTCTGAACGCGGACCCGACCGAGGCCCGATCCTAGCACAGCCGGGGGCCGCAATGCCGGCCGGGCGCAGCCTCCGACCCCAATGCCGAACTCTTGCAGAGGCCTTGAATTCTTGCTTGCCTCTGCTCTATTATTTCAGGTCTTCAAATAAAACGGAAGACAAATCCGAACTCAGGGGGCGTTACGCGGGGTGGTTACCGTATCTGTTGTCATACCGGCCTACAACATGGAGCGCTACGTCGAGCGCGCGGTCACCTCCGCGCTTTCGCAGAGCCTTGCCGATCTCGAGGTTCTGGTCGTCGACGATGCCTCGCAGGACGGAACGGCGGCGATCGTGGAGCGCCTGGCGGCCGCCGACCCGCGGGTCAGGCTGATCCGGCTGGCGGTCAACGGCGGCCTCAGCGTCGCCCGCAACGCGGCCATCGCCAAGGCCCGGGGCGAGTGGATCGCGATCCTGGACGCCGACGACTGGTACGCGTCCGAGCGCCTGGCGAAGCTGGTCGCCGCCGGCCGTTCGGGCGCCGCCGATCTGGTCGCCGACAACCTCTTCTACGTGATGGAGGGATACCTGGCGCCCTGGCAGACGCTGGTGCCGCGGCGGGGCGCCAGCCCCTTCCTGCTTTCCGCCGAGGACATCCTGCGCGGCTCCCGGGCCGGCTATCCGAAGACCCTGGTGTCGATCAAGCCGATGTTCCGGCGCGCCTTTCTCGAACGCCACGGGATCCGCTACCGCGATTCCCTGCGCTCCGGCGAGGACGGCGACATCCTGCTGCGCTGCCTGGCCAGGACGCCGGGGGTGCTGATGCTGCGCGAGCCGCTCTACCATTACCTGGTCCGCCGGAGCTCGCTCAGCCACACCATGACGGCCGACCCCCTGCTCATGCTCAAGAGCCTGAACGGGGAACTCCTCGAGCTCTACCGGGAGGCGCCGGAGGTGTGCCGCTGGCTGCGGCGACGGCCGGAGAGGATCGACCGCTACCTGGTGATACGGGAATTCCAGGAGGCGCTCGGCCGGCATCGCCCGGGCCGGGCGCTGGCCGTCCTCGCTCGAAACCCCCGGATCCTGCCGCACCTGGCGATCTACGTCGGCTATGGCCTCGGCTACCGCCTGAAGCGCCGGGTTATCCTGGCTTTCCTGCCGAAGGCCCCGGCAGGCGCCTGACGGGGCCCGCAGGCGCCCGCCGAGGACCGGAGCATGATCGCCTCACAGCGCAGCGACCTGCCGCGTGAACCATGCTCCAACCTGTTGAAGTAGAGCGGGATTCAGATTTGAAGTCCGTTCGTCTTCAAATCATCCCGCTCTAGGTTTCCCGCTGAGCGCCCGGGCCGGACGCCGCGCCGATCTTGTCCCGGCCGAGCAGGCGGAGGACCGCGTTGCGACCGGCGCGCAGCACCGGATAGAGCCGGCGGGCGGTGCCGGGATTTCGGAAGACCGCGGCGCAGAGCCGGTTGACCGCGCCGCCGCCGCCGGACAGCAGGGCGAGCATGTGCATGCAGTCGCCGCCGTGATAGATCTGCCCGCCGTAGAGCAGAACCATGCCCTCGTCGAGGTCATAGCCCGCCGCGCTCAGCCGCGACACCAGCGGCCCGCCTTCGCGGGCGTCGAGCAGGGTGACCGGGCCGACGGCCTCGCGCAGCCTGACCAGCCCGGCGTAGCGGGTGCAAAAGGGACACTCGCCGTCATAGACGACGACGGCGCCGTCGCGAAGCTCCGCCGACCGGGCTGCGGTTTCCTGTTTCATAGGACGAATATAGCAAGCGCCGAGTGGCTTTAAAGCGCAGCCTGCCGGTCATCCGCAAATACTGCCGCGTGCACCGAGGCGTCCGGGCATCGGCCCTGCCAACTAAGACAAGACCAGCGCCCCTTGAAGCCGGGCTTTCATTTCAATATTACTTCGATTATTACTTATCCTGATAAATATTCCGTTGGGGGGCGGAAACCATGGACAGCCTTGCGACGATCGGTATCCCGGCCGGCCGGGGGCCCGAAAAACGGCGAGATCGGTGGTCTTGCCGGCCTCGCGCCGCCGCGCCCGGGCGGCTTCCCGCGCTGCCGCTCGCCAGGTAAAGGCATCTTTCGCGGCATGATCTCATCAAGAAATGGAAGCCGGTCGGACGCCCCTCTCCGCCTCCGGCGACCGTCGGGGGCAGGGTCGGCGCCGGGCGCCGGAACTGGGAATCGCGGGCCGGGCGGCCCGGTCATCGAAGCGGACCCGGGGCGAGGCCTTGCCTGAGCCCGCCGTAAAGGATCCGAAGCCGAAGATCGCTTTCCTGCTGCCGGATCTCGGGGGCGGCGGCGCGGAATCGATGATCGTCCGGCTCGCCAACGCCTTCGCGGCCCGCGGCTACCGGGTGGATCTGGTCGTCTTCCAGGCCGAAGGGCCGAACCACGCGGCGGTGTCTCCGGGGGTCCGGGAGATCAGCCTGGGCGTGACCTGGTGGCCGGCCTCGCCCCTCGCGATCCGCCGCTACCTCAGCCGCGAGCGGCCCGATCTCCTGATCTCGGCGCTGTTCCATGCCAACATCTTCGCCCTGACGGCGCGGCTGCTGCTGCCCTTCACCGCAACCCGCTTCGTGGTGACGGAACGCAACATGCTGTCGGTTCACGTGCGCTATTCGAAACGCAAGACGCGGCATTTCTTCTTCCTGGCGGCGCGCCTGCTCTACCGCTTCGCCGACAAGGTGGTCGGCGTTTCCAGAGGCGTGGCCGAGGACATCGGACGGATCGCCCGGCTGCCCGCGGACAAGGTGACCTGGATCTACAACCCCACGGCCTCGCCCGAATGCCTGGCCCGGGCGGAAGCGGCGGTCGACGACCCCTGGCTGGACAAGGCGAAGCCTCCGGTCATCCTCAACGTCGGCCGGCTGGAACCGCAGAAGGACCAGGCAAACCTCTTGCGGGCCTTCGCCAAGCTGCCGCCGGATCAGCGCGGCAGCCTGCTGATCCTGGGTGCCGGCAGCCTGCAAGACGAGCTGGAGGGGCTGTCGCGAGAGCTCGGGATCGACCACCAGGTCCGCTTCGCGGGCTATATCGACAACCCGCTGGCATACATGAGGCGGGCGGACCTCTACGTCCTGTCCTCGCTCTACGAGGGCTTTCCCAACGCTCTGGTCGAAGCCCTGCTCTGCGGCCTGCCGATCGTTTCGACCGACTGCCCTTCGGGCCCCGGCGAGATCCTCGGGGCGAACGAGTTCGGTCTGCTCGTCCCCGAGCGCGATCCGGAGGCCATGGCCCGGGCGATCACCCGCTCCCTTGCGCGCCGCTGGAACCCGGAAGGCCAGAGGTCGCGGGCGCTGGAGTTCTCGCTCGAGCGGAGCGCCGACCAATTCGAAGAGCTGGTCCGGCAACTCTGGCGGCCACGGGCGCAAAGTTAACGCCGGGCTCCGGCCGGAGCGCAGAGCCCCGCAGGGATCGGGATATTTCAATACGTTAGGCGCCAATACCCGTTGCCGCTTTGCAGTCGAGAGGCGGCAGACCCCGAAGAATTCGCCGGCCTTTTCTACAAGATCAAGATTCGATGGAGACAACGCGAAGCATTAGTGCTAATACTTCGTAAAAAAGGGCAAGGCTCTTTGGAGGGCGAGACTTTGCACAGGGGGGAACTCGGGCAATGGCCGAGTCACGGGGGACTCTGGCGGGCGTAGCTTCGGCAACCGGCCTCGGTAGAACGGAAAACGCAGGACGGCGCAACGGGCGCGCGCAGTCCGATTGGCAGATCCTTGCGGCAGACGCCCTGATCGTCGCCCTCGGCTACGGCCTCTTGCATCAAGCAGCGCCTCCGGCGCTGACCCTGATGCTGGCGGTGGCTGCAGCGCTGGTGGCGGTCGGGTGGTTCTGGCATCGCGGCCACTACTGCCGCCGAAGGTCGGCCTCGGACCGGCTTCGCGACATCGCCTCCGTTGTCGCCGTCCTGGCGGCGGTCGAGTTCTTCGCCGGGCGGCTCGGCCTGGCCGGCGTCCTGCCGGTCGCGGCGCTGCTCTTCGCCTGGGCCGCGATCGCCGGCGGCCTGCTGATCGGGCGCTCTGCGATGCGGCGCTACCTGCAGTGGCGCGGGCTCTGGCAGCGACCGACCGTGATCTTGGGCGGGGGCGCCCGGGCTCGCCAGGTTGCCGACGCCGTCGCGGGCAACGACGCACTGGGCCTTCAAGTGACCGAAATCTTGCCCTTTGGCGATCCGCAGCCCGGCGGCGCGGTCGGGTCGGCCGGGCGCGACAGCCTGGCCGAACTGCTGCTGCGCTTCCGCGAGCACGTGATCCTGATGGCGCCGGAGCCGAAGCAGATGGCGGCAATCGACAAGCTGGCCCCGTCCCTGACCGTGCTCTGGCCGATGGTTGGGATCGCGGTGCCGCTCTACAACACCCTGCCGGCCGGGGCGCGCGCCCAGATCCTTCTGGACAACGAGACGATCCTCCTTTGGGCCACGAACAGCCTTTCGCAGCGCCGCTCGAGGATCGCGAAGCGCGGCGTCGACATCCTGGGGAGCGGCTTCGGCCTCCTGCTGTTCAGCCCGCTGTTCCTGGCGCTCTGGCTCTGCGGGACCCTGACGCGGCAGCCGGTGTTCTACGGGCACCGGCGGATCGGGCGCTTCGGCCGGCCCTTCACCTGCCACAAGTTCCGCACCATGGTCCCCAACGCCGCCGAGGTCCTTGAGGAGCTGCTGGCCCGCGACCCGGCGGCCCGGTGCGAGTGGGACGCCACCTACAAGCTGAAGGACGACCCGCGGGTCACCCGGATGGGCGCCTTCCTGCGCCGGAGCAGCCTCGACGAGTTGCCCCAGCTCTGGAACGTGCTGAAGGGCGACATGAGCCTGGTCGGCCCGCGGCCGATCGTGAAGGACGAGCTCAAGTACTACGGCGACCATCGCCAGAACTACCTGAACGTCAAGCCGGGCCTGACGGGCGTCTGGCAGGTCAGCGGCCGAAACGACACCAGCTACGACTATCGGGTCTCCCTGGACCGCTGGTACGTCACCCATTGGTGCCTCTGGTACGACGTCGTCATCATGGCCAAGACGATCGGCGTGATGGTGAACCGCAACGGCGCCTACTGAGCCGCCGGCGAGGCGAGCGGAAGCGGCCGGGCTGGAGCCAGATGGTCGGTGTGTTTGCAGGCTGGTCGATCTGGGCTTGAGCGCCGCGAGGCCCGGGGCGCCCCAGCCCCGACGGCCCGGTTGGAGATCGACGGAGTGAAGATGACAGGAATCAGGCCATGACGGCGGCGCGCCCCGGAAAGCTCCTGCTGGTCACCCGCGACGTCGACGGCGGCATCGGCCAGCACATCGTCGACCTGGCCGAAGACATGGCGGCGCGCGGCTGGGAGGTGCACTGCGTCCGGGCCGCGCGCAGCGACGGCCACGTGACCGGCCACAGCGCGCGGCTCGACCGCCTGCCGGGGGTTATGGTGCACGCCATTCCCATGGCCCGCGCGATCGGCCCCGGCGACTGGCGCAGCTACCTGGCCTTCCGGCGGGTGGTGCGGCGGCACGGGCCCTTCGACATCGCCCACGGGCACGGCGCCAAGGCCGGGGTCTTCGTGCGCCTGCCCTGCCGGGGCATCGGGGCCAGGGTCTACACGCCGCACGGCCTGATCACGGTCGATCCCACGATCGGCCGGGGCCGCAGGGCCGTCTACGGCGCGATCGAGGCGGTCCTGGCCCGCTTCCGGACCGACGCCCTCCTGGCGGTCTCGACCAAGGAGCGCGAGGAGGCGCTGCGCCTGGGCACTCGGGAGGCGGTCTGCCACAAGATTCCCAACGGCCTGGCGGCGCCGGACCTCCTGCCGAGGGCGTGCGCGCGGGCCGAGCTCGGCCTCGGCCCCGAGCACCGGGTCGCGCTCTTCGTCGGCCGCTTCTGCCATGCAAAAGCGCCGGAGCGCTTCCTCGACCTGCTCGCGGCGCTGGCGCCCGAGCGGCCGGATCTGCGCGGGGTCGTGATCGGCGGCGGCGAGCGCCGGCCGGCGCTGGTCGCGCGCGCCGCGGCGCTGGGCCTGACCGATCGCCTGGTCTTCTTCGAGACGGCGAGGGCCGCGGCCTACATGCCGGCCGCCGACCTCCTGCTGGTCCCCAGCCGCTACGAAGGCTTCGCCTACACCATGATCGAGGCGCTGGCCGCCGGCCTGCCGATCGTGACCTACGAGGTCGGCGGCGCCGACGACCTAGTGCTGCGCGCCCACAACGGGCACATCGTCCCCCAAGGCGACGCCGCGGGCCTGGCCTTTCGCGCCGCCGAGATCCTGGACGAGCCGGCGGTGGGCGCCCGCATGTCGGCGGCGGCCAGGGAGCGCTATCGGCTGTTCCAGCCGGCCGAGATGCTCGACCGGATCGCGCGGGTCTACGAGCGCCTGCGCCCGCGCCCGGCCGGGCGGGCGGCCGGTCGGCCGGCGCACGCGGGGGGAGCCGGCTCGTGATGGCTCGCCCGGACCCAAGCGCGGGGCACGGGCTCGAGGCCGCGCGGCATCGCGATGACTTCGGCAGGGAAAGACGCCGTGCCTGAGCGAAACGACTACAGGATAACTTTGACGGGCGGGCTGCCCTTCGACCCGCGGATCCCGCTGATCCCGCTCGCGATTATGTTGTTCGGACTTGCTTGCTCCATCGACCTGACCTTTGTCAGCGCGTCCATCAGCAATGATTCCAATCGCATGTTGGATCAGCTTTGGTTTGCAACAGACGGGCAGAACGGCAGCGGTTCATATTACTATACGTCGTTGATATTTCATAGCATTCCAGGATCGCTACTGTTTTTTTTGGTCTTTCTCTTCGGGACCGTCCACATCCTGATCATCTTCGGGCGCAACGCGCACCCAGCAACACTGTTGCTCTGCCTGATCGTCGTCTTGCCGGTGATGTTCTTCCTGTCCCGCCCTGCCAAGGAAACGGTGCTCTCGCCTGTCACGTTCATTCTCCTCGGCTTGCTTTGTCTGCGGCTCAACGGCTTCGTACGAGTCCTGGCGGTCGCCGCCTGCTATCTCGTCTACGCCTACTTCATGCGCGAGTACTTCGTCATCATCGTCGCCGCCTTCCTGGCCCTGATGATCCTCGCGCACGTCAGTTGGAGTCTCAGGTCCATTTTTGTCGCGGCCGCCTTAGTCGGGCTGTCCTTCGCGCCAACGTGGCTCTTCGAGACGCTCCAGGGTACTAGGGATTTCATAAACACACTACGCTTCGCAACCCAGACCGTCGGGGCGCATAGCGCCTTCATGAACCCGCTGCCGCCCGACAGCCTGGGGAACTTCCTGATCAACTACGGCTACGCCTTTCTGCGGCTCAACCTGCCGGTCCTGTTTCAGCTCAGGATGAAGGAGGTCTTCCTGCTGACGGTCGCCCTGACGACGCTCTGGCTGGTCTGGTACGGGGCCCGTGCCGGCGGCCCGAAGGAGCGGGCCTGCGCCCTGCTGGCCCTTGCGCACATGATGACATTGAACCTCTTCGAGCCGGACTTGGGCTCCTACATGCGCCACCTGACCTCGGCGACGATCTATCTGGCCCCGGTCCTGGCCTTGCTCGACCGCCGCCTTCTCGATCGCGCCCCGTCGGCGCCGGCCAGCGCAGGGCTCGCCGCCCCCCAGGAAGCCCGACCATGACCGCAAGGCCGGCCCCGCGCCCACCCTGCCCCGCCGCAGCAGCCAAGGTAAGGGATCATGTGGTTGGGCGCCTTAGGAGCGCGCTCGAAAAAGCCGGGCTTTCTGTTGCTCGATCTCGCGAGTCGGTGAAGTACTATCAATGTCGATGATTCTCCCGAACTTTTTTCTTGTCGGCGCAATGAAGGCTGGCACGACTGCTATGGCGGCCGGGCTCGGGCAACATCCGGGTATCTACGCCTGCCCGATCAAAGAGCCGAACTTCTTTTGCAGAGACCTCTACGACAACGGCTACTTCTCGAGTGCGAGGCCGGTATCGCCGATAAACTGCAGCATCGAGACCTACCTCTCAAAGGTCCCGTTGCCGCCAAGCCATCTCGCGTTCGTCAGCCAGCGGGAGCACTACGAGATGCTGTTTCGGGAATGGTCCGGCCAGAAGGCAGTCGGCGAATTCTCCGTGAGTTATCTACTGTCCCGTGCCGCCGCATCTGAGATTGCGAAAGTGTTGCCTCGTGCACGAATAATCATCGTCCTGCGAGCGCCGCTCGAACGCGCGGTTTCCGAATTCAAGATGGGAATCACCACCGGCTCGGCATCCAGAACATTCGCCGATGCCTTGCGGCAGGAGCGACGCGAGATTGCGTCAAAGGAGTTTCCAAAGAGCGGGACCTATGTGACGGCTGGCCTCTATGCCGACCAAGTGAGACGGTATCTTGACCACTTTGGTGCCGACCAAGTGCTCATCCTTCGCCATGAGGACCTGCGCGCCGATTTTTCCGCCAGCCTTCAGTGTGCCTTCCGTTTTCTGAATGTCGACGATTCCATATCCCCAGCGCCCGTAGAGGCCAATGTCTCGATCGCGCCAAGGTCGCAGATCCTGAACAGATTCTTGCGAAGGAGTGGCCTAAAGGCGAAAATCAGACAGTACGCGCCCAGACCTATTATCGAGATGGGAAAGCGGCTCTATTATGGCACCCAGAGAGAGGATTTCGAGGAGCAGATTGCTCCGTTTCGCGGATGGCTCGCCGATACTTTCAACGAAGATCTGGAGCGCCTTCGGGCGCTGACCGGGCTCGACGTGGACGCCTGGCTTGTGGCCGAGTAGGCGCACTCGTTCTTGAAGTTGTTCGCTTCGGTCTTGGCGGCAAAGCTCGCCTTCTGCCGGCTCACTTTCACGGATCGGTTGATCCGCTCCATCTAGGCTGGTCCAGTGGGTCGAAATGGCCACCACAAGAGCGTCCCTTGTTATGAGGCATCCCAAGGTCCCTACGAAGTCATGGCGCCGGCGGCGACAGCTGGGAGAGTACTCCTATACAGCAAGGTCAATAGACCGATAGCACCACCTGGCGTGTATCCTTCCGAATTGCTCCAAACGCCTGAAGACCTGCGCCCGCTCTTGCGCTGCCCGGTGTCCGGAGAACCCTTGGGGGATGGAGCTGACAACAGTTTCGGAGTCAACGGAAAGCCTGTGCTGGTCGATTTCGATAATTCGATCTTGTGCAAGGAGAATGTATACGCCTCTGATGGCGCGAGCTTAATCACTCGTGCCGACAACAGCGGAATTAGAGGCTTCGATGGGAGCCCCGGCAGCTACTTCATCGGCGCCAAGCGCGACCGCGAGATGCGGCCAAGCGAGATCGTCGCTCTCTATCGGGGCGCCGACGCGCGATAGACGTTCTAGTCTTCCGGGCGGTCGGCCGATGCATTCGAGGCCTTGATGACCGAGCTGACCGACGGTGCGAGCCCGTAGAGATCGCGGCCTAGTTCTTGACGTTGTTGGTGTCGATCTTGGTGGCGCTGACAGCGAAGTTCCTGATGTATACGCCGCCCACGCCGGTCATCACGTTCCCGACCACCACGGTGTTGTCGCAGCCGAAGAGGTCCATGGCGTCGTCGACCGGGTTCTCGATCAGGTTGCCGGTGATGGTCAGGCCGCTGCTGTTGAAGGCGCGGACTGCGTCGAGACCGCCTTCGAAGAGGTTGTCGCTGATCACGCCCTTGACGCCCCCGGCCTCCAGCAAGCTCTGCGTCGCGCTCATCTTTATGAAGTGGTTGCCGCTGATCGACATCCGCGTGGTGTCGGTGATGATCAAGGCCTCGGCGGTCGCCGCGCCGACGAAGTGATTGTTGGCGATCAGCACGTCGTCGCCCCTGAAGACCTGCATGTGGCGGCCGTGCGCGCCCGACAGAAGGCGGATGCCGTTGCCGATCACGCGAACCCCTTGGGCGCGACCGCTGCTGAAGGCGGTGACCTCGACGGCGGCGTCGACCCAGCCCTCGACGACGATGGAGTTGCCTTCGACGGTGACGTTCTGCAGGCCGGTGGTCAGGTTGGCCGCGACGAAGATGCCGGCGTTGGAGACACTGCCGGAGTGACCGGATTGGTCGACCTCCGGCCGGTCGAAGTGGATGGTGTTGCCGACCACAGAAACGTGACCCACATCGGCCGAGGTAATGGCCGCGATGCCCCACCATGACCCGGCCTGCACGAAGTTGCCGGTGATCGACACGTTCTGCATCCCGCCCTCGGCGACGATGCTCCGGCGCCAGCGGCCGTTGCGCGCGGCGATGCCGTTGGTCAGCACGACATTGCCGGTGACCGAGACGCCCCGGTCCACGACCGGGCCGAGCTGCTCGGGGTCGGGCGCGTGGAAGTCGGGCAGGCCCTCGTTCTGGATGCCGACCCTGGCGTCGTAGCCGCGCTTCACGTGGACGATGTTGTTGGCGATCACCGCGCCGCTGCCGAAGTTCACGATCCCGTCGCCCCGGTTCTCACCCGGGCTGGAGGGTGAAGTGCCACCGCCGGCGCCCAGATTCTCCCAGACCAGGTTCCCGAGGATCCGGGTCCCGTAGATCTCCTGGCCGAGGCCGGCGCCGGCCACGTCGCCGGAGCTGACCTTGATGCCGTCGAGGAAGCGGCGGACGATGTTGGCCTCGATCCGGCAGCGGTTGGCGGTCACCAGGATGCCGCCTCTGACCGTGGTGTCGGGGTTGTCGTCGTCATGCTGCTCGGTCGGGTTGTCGAGGTAGAGCCCCTCGATACTGGCGAGGTCGGCGCCCTTCAGGACGTTGATCAGGGCGTTGTCGGTCGACCCGCCGAGGTCGAGGCCCGGCTTGGCGATCAGCCGGCCGCCCATGCCGATCACCTTCTGGCCCTCGGTCGCGACGGTCAGGCGGTCGGTGATGTAGTCGCCGTTTGGCACCACGACCGTCTTGCCGGTGTCGATCGCCGCCTGGACCGCCGCCGTGTCCTCGGTGCCGTAGAGGAACCGCGCGGTGCCGGCGATCGAGGCGCCGGCGTTCGCCGCCAGGGTCGCGTCGCCGGCCGAGACGCTGGCGATGGTCGAGACCAGCCAGCCGTGCGCCGTGCCGCCCGAGACGTAGGCGTTGGCGAAGTCGCTGCCCGCCAGGTCGAAGGCATCCAGGCCGGCGCGGACGATCTCGAAGCTGCCGTTGGCCTCGACCGTGCCGACGATCCCCTTGATCGTGATCACCTGGCCGGGATTGAAGCCGTGCGCCGTCGCCGAGATCCGGATCCGGCCGTTCTTGAGGATGCCCTGGTCGAGGACCGGATTGGTCGTGTAGACGGTCGTGAGCCGGGCCCGGACGTAGTACAGGCGCTCGCCGTTGACCGCCCGGTTGATCTGGTTCGTCGCCCAATCGCCGGGCAGGGTCCAGGTCACGTCGTGGCTGCCGGGCGCCGCGGTGAAGCCCGAGGTGCCGTCGGTCAGGCCGGGCAGCGCCGACCAGGCCGCGCCGTCCCAATACTCCCAGGACACGGCCCCGCCGACGCCCGCGGTGCCGATGTCGATCGCGAGGCCGGTGAAGGTCTCGGCGTGGCCGATGTAGAAGGCGTCGCCGACCGCCTCGCTCGCCGGGAAAGGCTCGACGTCGCCGGCCGCGCCGTCGTTGAAGGCCGCGGTCAGGTCGACGAAGGTCCCGGCCGATTGGTCCTCCTGCGAGGCCGCGTCGACCGGCGCCGCGGCGGCGCCGGCGACGGGCACGCCGGCGGTGCCGGCGCCCTCGACCGCGACCACCTTGCCGACGTCGGCGTCGGTGAAGGTGACGCTGCCAGAGCCCAGGACCGCCGAGCCGTCGGTCACCGTGCCGTCGCTCAGCTCCATCGCGTCGCCCTTGGCGCCGTGGAGCTTGACGTTCTCGGCGGTGAGCGCGCCCAGGCCGAAGAGGTCGGCGAGGCTGCGGGCCGCGCCGGCGCCGGTCGGCAGCACGGTCTTGTCGCTGACGTCGGCGGCCTCGGCGGTGCCGGCCAGCAGCGCCGGCCTGCCCTGGGCGTCGAAGCCGAGGTAGCGGCCGGCGCGCAGGCTGTCGATCGGCAGCTCGAGACCGCCGACCTGGGCGTCGGTCGCCGGCACGCTGAAGGCCCGGGCGTCGAAGGCGGCCAGCTGGGCGTCGCGCAGGGCCGCAAGGTCTAGGCCCTCCTCGACCTGCGTCGTCGGGAAGGCGCCGCCCAGGGGGAAGGCCTTGTCCTGGGTGAAGGGCAGGTCGAGCGCGATGACCAGGGTCTCCCCGGCCCGCGGCCGGTGGTCGACCGGCTCGGTGAGCACCGTCAGGGTGCCGCCGCCGTCGCCGCCCGCGCCGGAGAGCGCGTACTGGCTGCCCTCGCTCCAGGGCGTCTCAAGGCTGGCGGCGTCGCGCAGGGTCACCTTGACGTGGGCGTTGTCGACGAACTTGAAGGGAATTGGAAAGACGCTGGTCGCGCCGTCGCCCTCGTAGCGGACGCGCGAGCCGGTCGTGCTGACGGTCATCTCGGATCTCCGGATCGAAGTGGGTCTCTGTCGGGTCTTTGATCGGAACCGGGCTGCGCCGGCGCGGCGGCGCAGCGGCCGGGGTCAGGCCGGCAGGCGCTGCAGGCGGGGGCCCTCGGGGCCCCGATCGGCGACCACCAGGGTGACGTGGCAGGGCCGCCGGCCGCCGGCGCCGGCGGTCACCAGGATGCGGTCGAAGGGGGCGAGCCAGGCGGCGACCGGCGCGAAGTAGCCCGGGGCCAGGACCCGGCAGAGTGGATCGGGGGTGATGTAGCCCCAGAGGTTGAGGCCGTTGGCGCCCTCGCTGAGCCGGTGCAGCTCGGCACGGCGGACCTGCGCCGGTGCTGTAGCCGGGGCGCGGACCCGAACGGGGGCGTCGTCCGGGGCCGGGGCTTCGGCCGGCGGCGCGACCTCCGGCCGGCAGGGTCCGCGGCCGACCGGGCCGGTTTCGGGACCGGGGCCGCGCGGAGCCTCGCCCCGGCACCTCGCGCCGCGCCGGCGGCCGCCCGGGAAGCCGGGCCTCACGGCCGCCCCCCGCCGTAGCGCCGGGCGTAGAGCCGCGTCAGGGCGCGCTGGGTGCGCTCGCTGCGGTATTCCTGCGGCCGGGCGAACTGCAGCCCGTGCAGGCGGTCGATCTCGGCCTCCAGCGCCTCCAGGGCCGCGCCCTCGGGCTGCGGCGCCGGCGCGGCCGGGCCGTCCAGCAGCCGGCCGACCTCGGCCGCGACCCGGATCAGCGCCGGATGGTCGCCCAGGCCGCTGTCCTCCAGGGCCCGCAGCAGCTCGGGCGAGGCGAAGGACCTGACCGCCCGGCGGGCCAGGTCGAGCTGGGCCGGCAGATCCTCGCCCCAGTCGGCCTGGAGGGCCCGGGCCGCCTCCGGATCGGCCGCCGTCATGGCGGCCAGGACCGCGGCCTCCGCGGCCGGGGGCTCCGGCTCCGATTCGGCCGGGCGCTCCCGATCGCCGTCGTCCCGCGGCCGCGCCGCCCCGGACGCCGGTCCGGCCGGCCCGCTTTCGAGAAGAGCCTCCGGGCGCCCCTCGCCCGGATTCGCGCTGTCCTGCATGCTGCATTCCTTTCTCTCGCTGGTCCTGCTGCGCGGCCGCGGCCGGCGCCCGACGGCCTAGAACCGACGCGCGAGCCCTCCTCGCGGGGCCGGCACGGCGCAGGGCCCACGCCGGATCGTCGGGTCCGCCCGCGCGGTACCTCGGTCGAAGCAGGAAGTTGATGATATTTCTGCACTATTTCGCCGGGCGCAGCGCGGCCGGCGCCAAGACCGCGGCCCAGAGAACCGCTCCGGGCTCCCCTTTGCGGCCACTGGGCCGCCCAATTCCCCTTGCTTGGCGAAGGGGACGGCGGATGGTCTAGGCCGCGCCAAGAACCGCTTCGGGCGGACCCGGCGCCACCGCAGCGTCGCCGAGGGCTGCGACGACTGCGTTTTCTTCACCCGGACCTGGGGCGGCCAGCGCGGCCGCTACGCGATGGACGGCTACCACTGGATCCCGCAGGACGTCGGTCTCACCCCGGAGTTGATCCAGGCGGTGATCGACGGGGTCGGCGAGAAGAAGGGCTGAGCGCCGACCCCTGCACCGCCGGAGCCTACCCCTACATGTTCAGCATGGCGGCCAGCAGCGAGCCCTTCGCGGTGGTGTTGAGCGCGCCCTTGGCCTGACGGACGTCGGAGATCTCGAGCGGCAGGCGGGCCTCGCGGATCGCCGCCTCGAGCAGCGGCCCGAAGCCCTTGACCGAGGCGGTACCGCCGGCGAAGACCACCGGGACCGGCAGCACCAGCTTGGGCATGCGCTTGGTCTCCAGCAGCTCCCGCTGCAGGGCCTCGACCACGGTCTTGATGACGTCTTTGTAGTAGATCGAAAGCGCCCGATCCATGGCGGTCGCCGGGCGCCCGGTCAGGTCGAAGTCGTCGCTTTCCTTGTGCAGGCGCACCGTGGTCGGCGTCTCGCCGATCACCGAGGCGGCCTTGAGGTCGATGTAGTCACCGGCGTGGGTGGTGCAGAAGTTCAGCACCGGCATGCCCAAAAAGGCGACGCAGACGTTGCACAGGCCGCCACCGAAGCTCATGCCGATCCCGGTGAAGTCGGACTCCTTGAGCGCGGTGTAGACCACGGCCAGGCCCTCGTTGACGCTGTCCGCCCGGTAGCCCAGGTCTTCCAGGACCTCGCGCAGGGCCTCCTCGTGGTAGGTCAGCTCGCCCTCTCGGCCCTCGGGGGCGCTCGGAATGCTGTAGCTGATCCGCTCGTCGCCCACCGCCGGGCCGACCAGCGCCCGGACCGCCAAGTCGATGACCTGGAGGTTGCGCGGCTCCCGCGGGTTCAGGAGGCCGGTATCCATGGGCCGGCGCATGGTGCCGCCCATGATGTTGGCGAACTCGTCCGCCCGGTTGCCGAAGACCAGGATCTCGTCGTCCTCGACGTGGTGCAGGATGCCCTCCTGCTCGAGGGTCGAGAGGGTCATCTTGGCGTAGGGCAGCGCTACGAAGGCGTTGAGCTGCTCCTCGAAGACCGCGCGGTCTCCGGCCATGGTGGCGGCGACGATCCGGCTGGTGCCCAGGTCGAGCCCCTTGTAGGTGACCTTCTGCTTTGCCGGCCCGCCAGCGGACCCCTTCCTTTTCGCGAGTCCGGCCGTCTTGGTCTCTGCCATCTTCTGTGTCGCTCCTCTGCGCGTGTTTGCCAAGTCGCGCTCCGGCCCCCGCCGCCAGGCTCGCGACTCCGCGCAGGGGATTGGACCGCCGATCCCGGCCAGCATGGGCGCCCCGCTGTGAGGAAAATGTGGCTTCTGTACGAGAAGCGAGGGGCGGCCGCGGCGCGACGGCGATGACCGGAGGCCGCGCCTCGGGCATAGTCGCCCAACCATGCCTAGGCTCGTGATCCCGCTTCTCCTCGCCCTGCTCGCCGGCTGCAGCAGCGGCGCCGATCTGGGCGAGGAGTGGATCGCGGTCACCGAGGCGGACTTTCCCCTGGTCTTTGCGCCGGACGAGCTAGAGGGCGCCATCGCCCGCTATCTCAGGTCGACCCGCTACCGGAACGGCCGGGCGATCCTCACCCACCGGGCCAGCTGGAAACGCGCCGGCGCGCGGCTGCCCCGGGCTGCCCTGCGCCTCGAACAGTACGGACCCGGCTTTGTCCTCGCGCAGAACGCCGAGCAAACGCTGACGCGGGCCGTGGCCTCGGTCTTCGCGGGCCGGCGGCCGCTGATCCTGGCCCAGGATCAAGGTGTCAACTCGCTCGGAAGCTTTGACTACCTGCGGGTGCGCGACGGCGAAGCCGAATGCGCAGTCTTCGTCCAGAGCTGGCGCCGCCGGCGCATCCTCAACACCCTGGTCGGCCACTACTGCGTCGCCCCGGACCCCGGCCTGACGGCGGCCCGCATCGAGAGCGCTCTGCGCAGCCTCAGGGAGAAATGACGCCGGAAGGACTCGGCCAAGGATCTACGACTGGTTTCTCGGTTCCGCCGCTTCGGTCTGCGATTCTAAGACCTTTCGGGCCGCTCTTTCGCTGGCGGCTATGCCGAGGGCGATGAAGGCTTCGGCGACCGTCATGACCTCGCCCGCCGTGTCGTGGCGCAACTGACGGTGCCAGCCCACGAAGACCTGGACGAGCTCGTCGACTTCGGCGTGGGTCAGGCGCTTGGATCGCACCCCATTGGCGTGATTGCGCAGGAGCCGTTCCGCCTCCTTCTCGATCACGTCTTCGGGAACCTCGTCGAACCCGTAGCGCAAGACCTCGTAGTCCACGGCCGATATGCCGCCCTCCGTCACCAGGTTCTTCCCGCTTCTCTGGGCCTGTTCGACTTCGAGCTTGCCGTCCACTTGGTTCCAGGTCAGCCGTGCGTTCCCCAGCTTGAACTCGAAAATCGTCCCCTTGGCGCCAGCCGTCGGAAGGATGAAGCTGTTGGCGAAGATCCGGAAACCGTCGGAAAAGCCGTTCCTGGAGACGGCGTCGAGGACCGTCTTCTTTCCGGAAGCGAGCAGGAGCTTGTCCTGCCCGGTGGTCACGACATCCATACCGGCGTTCTCGAGCAGCCGCACGAAATCCAGCTCGACCGGCTTTCCTTTCAGGTGTGGCATCAGGCCCTTGAGCAGCTTCTTCTGGTCGGCCGTGAGTTGCGGCCAGACCTCAGCGAAGGCCTCGTCCGCTTTGATGTGGCGAACAAAGTCGGGCGTCCTGCCCCGGCGCCGGGCGACGGCAATCATGCCGTGGAGCTTCTTGAGCCGGTCGGAGGTGCGCATTGCCACCGCAACCTGCCGCGTCCGCAGTGCGCGCCGAGTCAGCGTCCGAAGGGTCTTGAACAGGGGTCCGACGGCCGGCAGGGCGCCCGCGGTCGCCAGGGCGCCCAGGAGCCCCTGCTTCGCCGCCTCGCCCAGGTCGCCGCGCGCCAGGGCCTCGGCCATGGCGTCGAAGCTCTCGACCGCGTCGCCGGCGCTGCGGATCTCGCCGATGATGGGCAGGACGTCGAGCAGAAGCTCGCCCCAGGCGACGGGATCCTCGGCGATCTCCGGAAAGAAGGTCGCGATCAACCCGGCCCGGACCGCCGCCGGATCGGCACCCTCGCGGATCGCGGCTCTTGCCGCGAAGACCGCGTCCCGGGCCTCTTGGGCGCTGAGCGGCTCGGAGTGCGCGGCTCCAGGATCCAGCACGAGCGCCGGTCCCGGATCCAGCCCGAGCGCCTGATCTATCCTGTCGCGCAAGACGAAATCGGATTCGAGACTCTCGATCAGCTCGTCGATCAGGTCGAAGCGCGCGCGCACCTCTTCCGGGTTGCGGGCGATGGCCCGCGCGACCGACCAGGTCACTGCCGCCAGCGGCGGCTGACCCGGCTCGCCGATCGCGATCTTGCCGTCGTCCTGGAGGCTTAGCGTAAGGCCGGTGGTCGCCTCCAGCGCCGCGAAAGCGGCCCGGTCCTCGCGGCGCTGGTCGTTGTAGTCGCGTCCCGAGCGCAGCCGGTCCCGCAAGGCGCGGAGCGAAGCTTCCGCGGCCTGCGCCCGGCTCTGGCCAATTGGGACCAGAAAGTCGCTCCCGTCGCCGAGCCGGGCCCGGGCGAGGTTGTTGAGGCGCTGCACCGTGAAGGGATCGTCCGCGAAGGCCGCCGCAATGCGCTCTTCGAGCCCAGGCAGGTCTTCGGGCGCGGCGGCGAGGATCTCTTCGACCAGGCCGGCCAGGAAGGCCGAACGCTCGGCGTCGAGGCCCGGGCCGGTCCAGTCGTCCGTCACGCCCGGTGCGACCGACGGGCCCGGCGATGCCGAGCCCGTGGCACCGGGATTCGACGACTGCGACGGCGGCTCCACCGCGTCGCTGCCCTCCGGGCCGGTCGCCCGCCCCGCCTCGCCGAAGTTCCCTGCCCTGGGATAGGCCGCAGCCGCCGCGTCGACGCTCAGAGCCCCCGACCAGTCGTCGATGCCAAGTCCGACCGCCGGGTCCACGGAGTGGAGGCGATGATGCTCGAAGCGCTCGAACAGGCGCCGGGCGCCGGGCCGTTCGTCGAGCGGCAAGGCCTCGACGAACTCCCCGAAGGCCTTCGGCCATTCCTCCAGGAAGGCGTCTTCCAGGCCCTTCATCATATCGACGCGGGTTGCCAGGTCGGCCTTCTGGAAGCTCTGGACCAGATCGGCGCGGCTCTGATTGCTCAGGAGCCTCGTGGGCGCGATCCCGGCTTCCTCCTGATAGAGGCGCGCCAAGCCATGCCCGACCCGGATCTCATGGTCGCGGCTCGCGAAGCGGCCCTGGCGTCGCAGGTGGTGCATCTTGGTCTGGAGCTGCTCTTCGACGTAACCGCGCGGATCGAGTTCGAAGCGCCGGCGTTCCTTCTCGGTCAGTTCCAGAATCTCGGACCGGTTGTCGCCGATGAACCTCCCCGCCTCGGAGGCCATGGGATCTCGGCCCTTGGTGGCCGGGGCTCGGGATATCGGGATCTGCGTCATGGGTTCCTTCCCAAACGGCAAGGTCAAAAGGAGAGCGGCGCCGTGAAGCGGCGCGCGTAGAGCCGGAAGTCCGGGTCGCCTGACGGTGGCGCCGGGCCCAGCAGTCGGAAGCCGAGGCGCTCGAGCCAGGCCCGGCCGGCCGGGTAGTCGGTGCGGACGGCGGCCTCGATGCGGTCGAGGCCGAGCTCGGCGGCGATCGCGGGCAGGCGGCTGAGGACCCGGCGGTGCAGGACCAGGGGCCGGCCCAGCAGCTCCTCGCCAAGGATCGCCCAGGCCCGCCCGACCCGGCCGCCCGGCGGGGCCAGGACGCCGGCGCAGCCCAGCGGCCGCCCCGCCTCCTCGGCCGTGTAGGCCCGCCCGGGCGGCAGTGGCAGGCCCTGCAGGCCGGCGAGCTGCCCGGCGGTCAGGGCCGGGGGATCCAGGCGCGCCAGGTCGGCGAGCCGGAAGGGTCTGACAGTGATCATGCGCGGCCTGGCCCGGTCAGATCACGTCGCGGGTCTGGAGCTCGGGCGCGATGGCCAGCAGGGTGAAGGGCAGTGGCGCCGCGCCCCGGATCACCAGGCGCGGGTCGCGGTCGTAGTCGCCCGGGAAGCTCACCCGGTACTCGCCGGAGAAGAGCGGAACGGCGCTGTCCATGGCGTCGCCGACGGTCCGGAAAACCAGGGGCTCGAGCGCGGTCTCGTCGGGGCCGACCCGGCCGTCGAGGGCGTGAAGCAGGACCAGGGTCACGCCGTGGACCCGCTTGACCTTGCCGACCGAGGTCCCCGCCGCGGCGCCGACCGCCAGCTTCAGGCTCCGGAAGCTGTGGGCGTAGGGCAAGCCGACCACGACCTCGCGCGCCGGGGTGCGCAGCTCGATCCGGCCGCCGGCGACGACCCGTTCGGGATGGACTGCACCGTCGGCCAGCACGGCGACGGTCTCGCCTTCCAGGTGGTCCAGGCCGGTGATCGTGGTGACCGGCGCGGGAAAGCTGCCGCTCAGGCCGCTGTCGACGAAGAAGGCACGCTTCTGGGCCTCCAGCACGGCGCTGCGCCAGGCGGCCTCGTCGGGGAAGTCGCTGCGCTCCGGCCCCTCGAAGCCGGCCTCCAGGACCTCGAGGCTGCGCCGGGTGGCGCCGTCGATGTGCCGCTTGACCAGGAACCAGACCTCGTCGCGGCTCTCCGAGCCCGTGGCCGCGCTGCCGGGGATCACCGCGATGCTCTCGACCATCGCCCCGCCGTCCTGACCCCCGTCCTGGTAGCGGCCGCCAAGGAACTGCCGGGACCAGCCGATCACGTCCTGCTCGCGCAGGTAGGTCAGGGTCGCGAGCTGGCCGTCGCCGCGCAGGCACCACAGCAGGCTGTCGGGCTCCTCCTGGTAGGCCAGCTCGACCAGGCCGCCCTGGGTCACGTGATCGGCCAGCAGGGTCAGGTCGGGGGCGCGATAGCCGTCGCTCTCGAAGCTGTAGGAGAACTCCCGCACCTTGCGCCTGGCCCTCTGGAGAAAGAGCGCGACGTTGCTGATCCGCGCCGGCGCCAGGTCCGCGCTGCCGTGGGAGGCGTGCTGCTTGACGTCGATGTCGCTGGGCGTCAGCACCGGACCGTCGGAGGAGATCACCCATTCGCCCCCGGCGGTGCCCATGAAGAGCTTCCGGCCCGGCGCCAGCCAGCGGATCGCGTTGACCCGGGTCGCAGCGATGGTGAAGTCGAGGGCGTCGTCGTCCTGGACCTCGACCGCGCCACCCTCCAGGCTGTCCGGCCGCATGTTCTCCAGGTCGGCGGACTGGGACAGCCAGAAGGTCTGCGACTGGCTCCGGGTGTTGGCAGCGGCGAAGCGCTGCTCGAAGAAGGTCACGGTCGAAGGCTGGCCGGTGGTCTCGGACCAGGCGCCCAGGGCCCAGTCGACCGCCGCCGTGGTCGCGGCGAAGGCGCGGCGGACGTCGACCCGGGCCTCGGTCTCGGACACCACCTCGGCGATCACGCCGTAGCCCCAGTCCTCGCCGTTCTTGATCCGCAGCAGGCGGCCGACGTCGGTCGCGACGAAGGGCGCGTGGCCGGCCGCGGTCACCGTGACGCCGAGACCGTCGGTCGCCCCCGGCTGCAGGGTCACGCCGGCCTCGGCGTTGGTGTCGCCGTAGGGGCCGTCCTGCCAGGCGACCTCGACCAGGGACCAGGAGCTGTGCCCGCTGCGGGTCAGCTTGTGCACGGCACGGTCGGGGTGGGCGAGGTACATGACGTCGGCAGACTGGGCCCACTTCAAGGCCGGGAGCGCCGCCTCGTCGTAGGGCGAGGCCAGCTCCAGCGGCTCATCATCGAGGATTGAAATATCATCAATTTCAATTATTTTTGCCTTTTCATTCAGAAACTGAACGAATATGGAAGTGACCTCCGGCGTAAAGGCAATGCAGTGCCGGCCCTTCAAGAACCCGCGCTCGGCGAGGACGTCCGCGCCGTCGGAGGCGGTGCCGATCCGCAGCCTGACCTCGTCGCCGGCCAGACCGCGCACCTGGAAGCAGAGCACGTGCTCGCGGCCGGTCTGGCCGAGCGTGACCGCCTGCTCGGCGACCGCGGTCTCGCCCGCGGCGCCGCGCAGTGCCAGGACGCCATCGGCCTGGCTGCCGACCCGCAGGCCGAAGCGCCCCGTGGTGGCGAAGCCGTCGGTGATGTCGGTGATCACGTCGTTGGCGCCGAAGTCGCCCTCCGGCTGGCCGTTGGCGACCGAGATGGACACGTCGCCGGCGCCGCCCGAGGTGTCGCTGAGGACGACCCAGTAGAGCGTGTCGGCCTGGAGCTGCGGGACGTTCGCCGACCAGGTGAAGCTCTTGATGCCGGTCGCGTTCAAGGCGAGGACGTCGCTGTCGCCGCCGACCTGGCTGCCCGGATTGCCGAGGTCGTTGGTGTAAATTCGCGCCACGGCATTGAAGGCGGTGCCCACCGCGCGCAGGTCGACCTTCACGTCCAGGACCTTACCGTCGATGGTGTTTCGGAGCAGCACGCCGCAGTGCCTGCGGTTGGCGACGCCGTCGCCGATGGCAAGGGTGTTCGCATGGGCCGCCGTCAGATAGCCGTCCTGCTGCGCGCCGACGAAGACGTGGGCGATGTCCGCGGCACCGCTGCTGAGATCGGTCCAGCCAGAGATGTCGCTGTCGAAGCCGCCGTTGACGATGGCCGCGCCGGTGGCCTCGGCCAGGATCGGGCCCTGGTTGCGGAAGAAGCGCAGCCGCCGGTCGCCGGCCTCGATGACGTAGGCCTGCAGGGTCGAGAACTCGAAGGGCAGCAGCCGGCCCTTGACCGCGCTGTCGGCGGCGGCCGCGACGAAGCGGGTGCCGGGCCGGCGGGTCGCCCCGCCCTGGGGCAGCGGGATCATGTTGCGCAGGACCTCGCAGCCGGCCGGGTACTTGCCGAAGTCGACCCGCGCCGCCATGCGGGGCGAGAACTCGCCAGCGTTGAGCGCGGCCTGCAGGGGATTGGCTTTGGGCATGTCTTACACGTCTCCTGGACTGTTCGGCGGATGGACTGTTCGGCGGACGTCTGGGCGGCGTTCCGACGGGCGCCGGCTGTCGCCTGCTTCACTGGCGGCAGGCGGCCCGGCTTGCTAGGTTCGCGCCGGGCGGCCGCAGCGGCGGAATGACCGCGGGCCGGCCCCGTTCTTGAGAGAGATCCCTTCCGTGCCGAAGGACCGCGAGCCATGACGTCAAGCCCGGGCGGTGCCGCCCGCCCGCCCTTCCGCAAGCTGCTGGTCGCGAACCGCAGCGAGATCGCCATCCGCGTGCTGCGCGCCGCCAGCGAGCTGGGCATCCGCACGGTCGCGATCTACTCGCACGAGGACCGCTTCGCCCTGCACCGCTTCAAGGCGGACCAGAGCTTCCTGGTCGGCAAGGGCAAAGAGCCGGTCGCCGCCTACCTGGACATCGAGGACATCCTGCGGGTCGCCCACGACGCCCGGGTCGACGCGATCCATCCCGGCTACGGCTTCCTCTCGGAGAACCCAGACTTCGCCGAGGCCTGCGCCGAGGCCGGGATCACCTTCGTCGGCCCCAAGCCCGAGGTGATGCGCCGCCTGGGCAGCAAGGTCGAGGCGCGCAACCTGGCCGAGGAGTCCGGGATCCCGGTGATGCCGGCGACCGGCCCCCTGCCCCGCGATCCGGCCGAAGCGGCGAAGCTGGCCGAGGAGATCGGCTATCCGGTCATGGCCAAGGCGAGCTGGGGCGGCGGCGGCCGCGGCATGCGCAAGATCGAGCGCGCAGAGGACCTGGTCGAGCAGATCGCCGCCGGGCGGCGCGAGGCCAAGGCCGCCTTCGGCAACGACGAGGTCTTCCTGGAGAAGCTGGTCCGGCGCGCCCGCCACGTCGAGGTCCAGATCCTCGGCGACCTGCACGGCAATGTCATCCACCTCTTCGAGCGCGACTGCTCGATGCAGCGGCGCAACCAGAAGATCGTCGAGCGCGCGCCGGCGCCCTACCTCAGCGAGGCCAAGCGCGGCGAGCTCTGCGACGCCGCGGTGCGCCTGGCCCGCGCCGCCGGCTACGAGAACGCCGGCACGGTCGAGTTCCTGATGGACGCCGAGACCGACGCGCTCTACTTCATCGAGGTCAACCCGCGGATCCAGGTCGAGCATACAGTGACCGAGGAGGTCACCGGCGTCGACCTGGTCAAGGCGCAGATCCGCATCGCCGCCGGGGCGCGCATCGGCGAACCGGAAAGCGGCGTGCCGGTCCAGCACCAGCTGCAGCTGCGCGGCCACGCCCTGCAGTGCCGGATCACCACCGAGGACCCGCTGAACAAGTTCATCCCGGACTACGGCCGGATCACCGCCTACCGGGGCGCGACCGGCTTCGGCATCCGGCTCGACGGCGGCACGGCCTACTCCGGCGCGCTGATCACGCCCTTCTACGATTCCCTGCTGGAGAAGGTCACCGCCTGGGCGCCGACCGCCGAAGAGGCCGTGGCCCGCATGGACCGGGCCCTGCGCGAGTTCCGGATCCGCGGCGTGGCCACCAACCTCTGGTTCCTGGAGGCGGTGATCGGCCATCGCAAGTTCCAGCGCGGCGAGGCGACGACGACCTTCATCGACTCAACGCAGGAGCTCTTCGAGTTCCACCTGCGCCGGGACCGGGCGACCCGGCTCCTGACCTTCATCGGCGAGGTCCTGGTCAACGGCAACCCGGAGGTCGAGGGCCGGCCCCGGCCCGCGCGCCTGGAGGCCGTGGTCCCGCCGGAGATACCGCCGGCCGAGGCGGTGTCCGAGCCGCCCGCCGGCAGCCGCCAGCGCCTGGACGCCCTGGGACCCGAGGGCTTCGCCCGGTGGATGCTGGACCAGGAGCGGCTCCTGATCACCGACACCACCCTGCGCGACGCCCATCAGTCGCTGATCGCGACCCGGATGCGCAGCTACGACCTGGTCGCCATCGCCCCCTTCTACGCCCAGCGCCTGCCGCAGCTGCTATCCCTGGAGTGCTGGGGCGGGGCGACCTTCGACGTCGCCCTGCGCTTTCTCAAGGAGGACCCCTGGGACCGCCTGGCCCGGCTGCGCGCGGCGGTGCCCAACATCCTGCTGCAGATGCTGACCCGCGGCTCCAACGGGGTCGGCTACAGCAACTACCCGGACAACGTGGTCCGCCACTTCCTGGCCCAGGCGGCCGAGGCCGGGGTCGACCTCTTCCGGGTCTTCGATTCCCTGAACTGGATCGAGAACATGCGGGTCTCGATCGACGCGATCCGCGAGGCCGGCAAGCTCTGCGAGGCGGCGATCTGCTACACCGGCGACCTATCCGACCCCGCCGAGAGCAAGTACGACCTCGCGTACTACGTGAGCCTGGCCAAGGAGCTGGAGGCGGCCGGCGCCCATATCCTCGGCATCAAGGACATGGGCGGCCTCTGCAAGCCGGAGGCGGCGCGGCTCCTGGTCACGGCCCTCAAGGGCGAGGTCGGCATCCCGATCCACTTCCACACCCACGACACCAGCGGCATCTCGGCCGCCAGCGTGCTGGCCGCGGCCGAGGCCGGGGTCGACGCCGCCGACGCCGCGCTCGATCCGATGAGCGGCCTGACCTCGCAGCCCAATCTGGGCGGCATCGCAGCCGCCTTGGCCGGGGGCCCGCGCGATCCGGGCCTGAACAAGCAGGCCCTGCGCGACGCTGCCGCCTACTGGGAGGCGGCTCGGCGCAACTACGGCGCCTTCGAGAGCGACCTCAGGGCCGGCGCCTCCTCGGTCTACGACCACGGCATGCCGGGCGGGCAGTACACCAACCTGCGCGAGCAGGCCCGCGCCCTGGGCCTGGAGCGGCACTGGCAGGATGTCGAGGTCGCCTACGCCCAGGTCAACCGGCTGTTCGGCGACATCATCAAGGTGACCCCGACCTCCAAGGTGGTCGGCGACCTGGCCCTCTTCATGGTCTCC
This sequence comes from Kiloniellales bacterium, assembly GCA_030066685.1. Lineage (NCBI taxonomy): Bacteria > Pseudomonadati > Pseudomonadota > Alphaproteobacteria > Rhodospirillales > Kiloniellales bacterium. Next base: position 27,501 of record JASJBF010000019.1, read on the forward strand.
AACGGCCTGACCCCTGAGGACGTCCTGGACCCCAAGCGCGAGGTCGCCTTCCCGGCCTCGGTCATCGCCCTGTTCCGCGGCGAGATCGGCCAGCCCTACGGCGGCTTCCCGGAGGCCCTGCAGAGGAAGGTCCTCAAGGGCGCCGAGCCGCTTACGGTGCGCGCCGGCTCGGTCCTGCCGCCGGCCGACCTGGACCGGGCCCGGGGCGAGGCCGAGAAGAAGACCCGGCGCCACGTCGGCGAGCGCGAGCTCTCCTCCTACCTGATGTACCCCGAGGTCTTCGTCGACTACGCCAAGCACCGGCGCGCCTACGGCGACGTCTCGGTGCTGCCGACCCCGGTGTTCTTCTACGGCCTGGAGCCGGGCCAGGAGGTCAACGTCGAGATCGAGGCGGGCAAGACCCTGATCATCTCCTTCCTGGCGCTGAGCGACCCCGACGAGGAGGGCCAGCGCACGGTCTTCTTCGAGCTCAACGGCCAGCCGCGCAACGTCAAGGTCCCGGACCGGGCGCTGGCGGCCTCGGGCAAGCTGCGGCGCAAGGCCGACGACTCCGATCCCGGTCAGGTTGGCGCGCCCATGCCGGGGATGATCGTCACGGTCTGCGACGCCGGCAAGACGGTCGCCGCCGGCGACCCGCTCTTCGTCATCGAGGCCATGAAGATGGAGACCGGGGTCTACGCCGAGGTCGCCGGCCGGGTCACCGAGGTGGTCGCCGGCACCGGCAGCCGGGTCGAGCCCCACGACCTGGTCCTGGTCATCGAGCCCGAGGCCGCCTGACGCAGGTCCCGGCAGAGCGGCCGAGTCCAAGACACCAACACGTGAATCCGGGGCAAATTCAAGAGAAACACTTACCTCCCGGCAAAAGAGCCCTGGCCCAATACCCTTGGACCGAGTACTAGGGCTTCCTTCCAAGCTCAAGCTTGGCTAGGGTCTCCCTGTACCGCAGCAGAAGGGCGGTTATGAGCTACGACCTCTACTTCGGGACCAAGAACGGCCGCGACCAGCCGAGCCGCGAGGAGCTGACCGCCTACTTCGACGGCCGGGCCTGCTACCGCGTCGAGGGCAACCAGGCGACCTACGACAACCGCGACACCGGGGTCTACTTCCACTTCGACCTGGCCGACGCCACGGAGCCCGAGGTCCTGGCCGAGCTCGGCGAGGACGCCTTCCGCCACTTCGCCTCCTTCAACCTCAACTACTACCGGCCGCACATCTTCGGCCTCGAGGCGGCGCCGGAGCTGGCCGCCTTCATCGCCCGCTTCGACCTGGCGACCAACGACCCCCAGGTCGACGGCCGGGGCCGCAGGCCCTTCAGCGAGGCGGGCTTCCTCGAGGGCTGGAACGACGGCAACCTCGAGGCCTACCAGAACTTCGCCAAGGACTACAGCGGCGAGGAGTTCCACGCCCTGCCCTCCGAGATCCTGGAGGCCGTGTGGCGCTGGAACCGCGACCGCGGCGCCCACCAGGAGCGCCTGGGCCAGAACGTCTTCGTGCCCAAGATCTCGATGGTCACGGTGCCCGAGGGCGGCCCGCCGCGGACCATGGTGGTCTGGCCCGACGCCCTGCCCTGCGTCCTGCCCCGGGTCGACATGATCTTCGTCCCGCGCCAGCAGCTCGCGCCGCGCCGCTTCTTCCTGCGCCAGGAGGACATCGCGGCGACCACCTGGGCCGACGCCGCGCCGCTGATCCTCGGCTTCCGCCAGGTTCCGGGCCCCCTGCCCTACTGGAAGCTGGACTACGAGACCGCGCCCAAGGAGGTCGCCGCCTTCGTCGCCGGCCTGGAGCCGGTCAAGAAGGACGACTGCCAGATGCTGGCCAACGACCAGGTCCTGACCCTGGAGCTGCTGCAGGCCGCCTGCGGCGAGGAAACCCCGAAGGACCGCACCAGCGCGACCTGAGGCGGGCGTCAGCCCCTGCCAACACTCGGCCCATCGTTTTCCCACAGCTGTCATGCCCGGACTTGATCCGGGCATCCACGGTGCCGCGTCTCGATGGATCCCCGGGTCAAGCCCGGGTATGACACCTCTGGGGTGGCAGATTTCGAGCCCTAACCCCTGACCGCGACCCAGCGGCCGGGGGGCAGGTCCTCGGGGAAGTCCTCGACCGCGTCGACGCTGCGGGCCCGGCGCAGGCGGCGGCGGAACTGCTCGTCCAGGACCTGCTGCAGGTTGACCGACTGGGCCAGCGGCACCGCGAGCTCACGGCCCAGGAGGGCGGCCAGGGCCTCGCGGAAGTCCGGCGGCATGGCGTTGGGGTCGGCGATGCTGGCGACGTAGCGCAGGTAGACCGCCTCGGCGTCGCTCAGCAGGCGCCGCCCTTCGATCCGGTAGCGCACCCCTTCGCGGGCCGCCGGGTCGTCGTGGACCGCGACCGTGCGCAGCCAGTCGGCCGGCAGCTGGTAGGCCCGGGCGAAGCCGAAGGCCGGCGCCTCGGCCAGGCGCGCCAGCTTGACCCGCCGGATCGCGAAGTTCCAGGCGTGGCCGCGCAGCAGGTCGTCGCGCAGCTTGTCGTACTGCTCGGCGCAGACGTTGGCGTTCTTGCTGCCCTCGGTGAGGGCGACGATGCGCGCCGCGCCGATCTTGGCGAGCGCGGAATTGCAGATCCCGACCACGTCGGCCATGGGCTGTTACTCCTGATCTCTGGAGATGGCGGGGCCGGACGCGGCCCCGGAAAAGACGAAGGGCCCCCGACCGGGGGCCCTTGCAAACAACAAGCGGATGCAGACGATCGGGTCTCGATCCTCAATCGATGCCGACCTCGCCCTTCGACAAGCTCAGGACGAGGTGAGAGGACACCCTCATGCTGAGCCTGTCGAAGCATGAGGATGCGAAAGCATCTTTGCGCCCAGAGACTCGTCTCTGGCACCGGTTACTTCAGCTTGGCGACGCCCAGGGGCACCGAGAACTTCTCGCACCAGACCCAGACCTCGTTGTACTGCGAGGCGTCGATCCCGGCCGGGAGCTTGTAGCTCTGCTTGCCGCTGTTCGACTGCAACTTACTGAAGCGGGTCGAGCCGTCGTAGCCGTCCTTGCCGAGGCCGAGCTGCGGGTCCGGCGCGCCGTCGAAGCTGAAGTCCTCCTCCAGCACCAGGACGTAGCCCTCGGCGGTCTTCTCGACCGTGACCCCGCCCGAGGTCACGTGGCCGCTGGCGCCCTGGAAGCTGCCCCGGGCGACGTGGTCCGCGGCCGGCGCGGCGGCGGCGAAGTAGATCAGGGCCGCCACCGCGACCAGGCTCGGCAGGAGGCTGCGCGCGATCACCGGTCGGATCTGCGCGCGGCGCGTGGCACTGTGTCTCAAGTCTCTCTCCTCCATCTGAAGCCGGGCCCGGCGGCGGGACTGCCCCCTGCCCTCGCGCAAGACTTGGGGACGGCGGCCGCTCACGGCCCGTCACGTTCGCTTGACCGCATCGCGCTTGCCACGAAGCCGCCGCCCTCCAGGACGCATCGCTCGACCGGCGATTCCATGTTATCCCTGGCGGCGGATCCGGCGCGTCCACGCCCCCCTTTGCGGCCCGGGTTCGGGTCGTCAACGAGGAGGCTTCGAAGATGCTCGTATTCCCAGCCGCGCCCCTGCGGGTGGCGCTCACGCTTCTCGCGCTCGCCGCCGCCGCGCCGGCCCGAGCGGCCGACGTCCAGGACAGCCAGGACCACCCCCTGGTCGGCAAGCGCTACGAGGGCTCGGAGATCACCCACTACCAGGAGACCGAGTTCGACGAGTACGGCCTGATGGTCGCGCCGGCCGAGAACTACGGCGGCGCCGCGAAGAACGAGGCCTCGATGCGGGTGGTCGAGGGCCGGGTCACTCGGATCCGCTACCTGGCCCCGGCCGAACAGAGCGTCGCCGCCGTCTTCCGCTCCTACGCGACGGCGCTCAAGGCGGCCGGCTTCGAAGAGGTCTTCACCTGCAAGTACAAGGCCTGCGGCGGGCGCAACTTCAACCACAGCATGAACGTCAGCCATCTGACCGAGTCCAAGGACTTTCGCTACCTCGCCGCCAGGCTGCCGCGGCCCGAGGACGGCGACGCCTACGTCTCGCTCTACGTCGGGCTCTCCGACACCGGCGGCGGCAAGACCTTCAAGCGGGTCATCACCCAGCTCGACGTGATCGAGGCCGAGGCCCTGGGCGAGAAGATGGTGGCGGTCGACGCCGGCGAGATGGCCAAGGCTATCGACGCCACCGGCCGCATCGCGCTCTACGGCATCTACTTCGACACGGACAAGACCGAGATCAAGCCGGAGTCCGAGGAGACCCTGGCGCAGATCGCCAAGCTGCTCCAGGACCAGGTCGGCCTCAAGCTGGTGGTCGTCGGCCACACCGACAACCGGGGCCAGCTCGACTACAACATGGAGCTTTCCAAGCGCCGGGCCGAGGCGGTCAAGCAGGCCCTGGTCGCGGACTACGGCATCGAGGCCGGCCGCCTGGCGGCCTGGGGCGTCGGCTACCTGGCCCCGGTCGCCAGCAACCGCGCCGAGGACGGCCGCGCCAAGAACCGCCGGGTCGAGCTGGTCGAGCAGTAGCGCGGGCCACGCGCCTCTCAGGCCAGGTCCGGCTCGACGATCCCCTCGATCCGGGGCAGGCCGCGCAGCTCGCGCAGCATGTTGATCCCCATGGCGCCCTGCTCGACGGCGTCGTCCAGGGCGACGTGGCTGTGCCGCAGGTCGTCGAACCAGCGCCGCGGGAATCGCCGCTTGGTCGCCTGGCGGAAGGGCAGCTTGAGCAGGGCCGCGCCCAGGGTCTTGAGGCAGAGGCCCGAGATCCCGAGCGGATTGCGGCCGGCGAAGCGGTGCAGGTACCAGTTGATCCAGGCGAAGTCGTAGGCGGCGGGAAAACCAATGAAGGTCGCACGGCCGTGCGCCCGGCCCAGCGCCTCGAGGTGCGCGGCGTAGCGCGGCAGGGCCGTGGCCGGGTCCTCGGGATCCTTGCGGGCCGCCGCCCAGGCCTCGGGGAACTTTTGCCACCAGGCCAGGGTCTCGGGATCGCCCTCGGCGCCCGGCAGGGTCTCCAGGTTGACGGCGAAGCGGGCGACCAGCTCCTTCTCCAGGGTGAAGGCGGCCGAGCCGAAGCTCAGCATGGAGTTCCGCCCCGGAATCCGCCCGTCGGCCTCGATGTCGACGGAAATGAAAAGCTCTCGTTCCGACATGGCGGCGATCCTAGCGGCGCCTCGCGCAGGCTCAAGCCCGAGCTCGGCCCGGCTCGGGCTCGGCCTCGCGGCAGGCCTCGACCCAGTCGGCGCGTTCCTGGTTGGTGAAGATCCGGGGCGCTTCGATCCCGGCCCCGCGCTGGAAGGCCGCGGCGAAGAAGCGCCGGGCCCGGGTTTCCTGGGACGGCGTGCGGAGCTGGCCCTGGACGCCCAGGGCCGCGATCCGGGCCTCGACCCGCCCGGCAGCCACGCCCCACGGGTCCAGCTCGACGCGCCGGGCCTCTGCCGGAAACAGAAACGGCGGCCGAAGCCGCCGCTACCAGGGACTCAAGCGATTGCGATGAGCCTAGTCGTCCTCGGGCCGCCAGAAGATCTTCTCGATGTCCTCTTCGTCGTAGCCTAACTTGCGCAGAAGCGCGGGCGTTGCTCCTTCTGCATCGCGAAAGGAGTAGAGGTTGCCGCCTGGAACCCACATTTTCTTCTGTGGCACATAGCTCTGAACTTCGCCCGAACCGTCATCAAAAACGACCGCCCGACGAACGCCTCCCATCTCCGGAATTGATGGCTCCGCAATTATCTCGACAATCCGCCTCATCAACCTGCCTCCTTCAACTTCCGCCGGTGCCTCCTCATTCATTACGTAAGCAACCAATAAGGCTAACGCATCGGCTCTCTCGAATCCCTATTCCCAGTAGCCAGCCACGCCTCCCAGGCTCGTTCAAAAATCTCCCGAGATCGAGCCATGTCAGCTCTCCATTGCGGTTGCAGTTCCTCAGGAATCTTTCTTCCGACGTTGCGATACTTCTCGAATAGCTGCCGCTGCTCGTCGGCCGCCTTCTTGAAGGGCGCGCCCTGAACCTGCAGCTCTATGGTCACTCCGCTTTCGTGCTGGAGCTGCATATGGAGTCCCGTGTAGCCCGTGACAGGGTTCGGCCGTTTCATGTAGTTCTTTTCGTCGACCACCAGAAATTCCTTTCGAATTCGGGTCAGGGCCCGCTCCATGGCCTTGTCGTTCTCGGGGATGAGCCGGCCTGCCAGGTAGTCCCGGACCAAGTGGGCGCCGCTGTCCGGCGAGGCCGGCTCGACGCCAAGCTCCCGCATGTCATCCTGGAACTCTCTGATCTTGAAGGTCAGCCTGTCGCCGTCCTCCTTGACGCGGCTCAGGTCGAACTTGGTGCCCGGGACGGACTTGGCGATGTCTTCGAGCCGGCGGTCGAAGTCGGGCTTCGCTTGCGCCGCCATCTCAAGCAGCCTCCGCCGGTCCTCGACCGGCTGCACGATTGTCCTCTTGGTGAGCACCGGGTCGGGCTGGCCGACGGGTAGGCCGGCGCCGCCTGGGCTCGTGGGGCGCCCGCCTTTCGGGGCTCCGGGGTCCCCACCCTCGCCCGGCTTGGACCCCGGGCCTTTTCGGCCGCCGCCCCGTGTGATCCCGAGCTGGCGCATCGGACGGGGCGCTCCGGGTCTGAAGCCGCCGGCGGCGGCGTCGGCCGCGAGGTCGCGGTCGGCGCGGCCGAACTTGAGCTGGGGCTCGATGAGCCTCTGCCGGGTCTCCTCATCCTCGGTCATGAGGATCTGGTCGAGGACCGTGCGGATCTCGTTGCGCGGGGCGCCAAAGCCGAAGGGTAGGAGCGTCTGGATCCGCTGCTTGACCTCGGCCTCGGTCTCAGGCGTCACCCGGAGCATGTCCCGGAACAGCGCGGCCATCTCCGGGTCCAGGCCGAAGCCGACCGCGGCCTCGCGGAAGGCCTCCTCGCTCAGTCCGGCGGTTTCCGACAGGAACTCGTTGATCTCGCGCTCGCTCGGGCCCCGGGGGCCCTCTCCCTCCCCGGCCGCGCCGCCGGCGTCGTCGCTGCCGGCCTGGGCCAGTTGCGGGGCCGCGGCGAGGCGCGGGTCGCGCAGGCCGTAGAGGCTGCCCGGGTCGACGCTGGTCAGGTCGACGCTGGCCGGGTCGATGCCGGCGTCCTCCAGCTCGGCGATCGTCGCGGCCCGGGCCTCGGCCTCGGCGCGGAGCCCGGCCGGCAGGCCGGCGATCAGCTCGGCCAGCGCTGCCTCGTCGGGCGGGGCCGTCTCGTCGCCGGGGTTTGCGCCGTCGGCGCGCGCCGCCAGGAGCAGGGCCGGCCGGGCCTCGGGCTCGGCATCGAGATAGGCCTCGACCCAGTCGGCGCGTTCCTGGTTGGTGAAGATCCGGGGCGCCTCGATTCCGGCCTCGCGCTGGAAGGCCGCGGCAAAGAAGCGCCGGGCCCGGGCTTCCTGGGCCGGCGTGCGGAGCTGGCCCTGGGCGGTCAGCGCCGCGATCCGGGCCTCGACCCGCGCCGCCACCGCGCCCCGCGGGTCCAGCTCGATGCGCCGGCGCAGGGGCTCGGCCAGGCGCAGCACGGCCGCCCGCTCCGCCGGGCCGACGCCGGCTTCCTCGAGGACCCGGTCCCAGGCCACCTGCGGCCGGCCGCTCAAACGCCCGGCCAGGTCTCGGCGCCCGGCCGCAGTCTCGGCCTCGGCCTCCAGGCCCGCCAGGGCCTCGGGCCCCGCCAGCTCGGCGATCTGGGCCAGGGTCTCGGGGTCCGGGCTGCGGCCCGCCGCCAGCGCCGCCAGGGCCTCGGCCCGGGCGTGGCCGGCCAGCCTCCGGTTCTCCTCGGGCTGGCGCGCGCGCTCGGCCGCGATCCGCCGCGCCAGGCGGCTCCGCGCCGCCTCGGGCAGGGCCTCGGCCGCCGCAAGAGCCTCTGCCGCCGCGTCCGGATCGCTGTCCACCAGAAAGCCCTCGACCTCGGCCAGGTCCAGGCGGGCGCGGGTCTGCCCGGCGAAGGCCGCCAGGCGCGCCGGCTCGGCCCCGGCGGCGAAGTCGGCGAGTAGCTCGTCGAGGGCCGCCGCGGCCTCGGCCGCCCGCGCGGGATCGCTTTGCACGGCCTCGACCAGCTCGCCGGCCTCGGACTCGAGCTGCGCGGCGGTCTGGGCGCGCAGGCGCGCGCCCTGCTCGAGCGCACCCTGCTCCAGCAGCACGAGCTGGTGGCTGCCGAGCTCCGCCTCCAGGCGGGCCAGGTCGTCCTCGCCCAGGCCGGACTCGCGCGCCGCGGCCAGCCGCGACTCGAGGACGGCCTCGGCCTGCGCCTTGACCGCCGCCGGCAGGCCGGCCGCCGGCTGCTCGGCGCCGTCGAGGACCTCGCGGGCCGCCTCGGTCATCTCCCGCCGGCCAGCGGCCGCCTGGGCTCGGCGCGCCGCGATTGTCGCGCCACGACGCAGGCGCTCCGCGGCCGCTTCCGGCGGCTCGGGCTTGCGCGACGGCAAGGGCGGGGCCGCCCCTCCATCGACCGCTTCGCCCTCAGCCTTCTTCTTGTCGTCCTTCGCCTTCCCTTTCTCGGCTTCAGCCTTTTCCTTCTCGGCTTCAGCCTTCTCCTTCTCGGCCTCGGCTTTCTTTCGCTCGGCCTCGGCCTTCTTCTTCTCCTTTTCCCTCTTGATCCGCGCGGCCTCGCCCTTGAGGCCGCGCCCGAGGTCGGCCAGGACCTCGTCGATCTCGGTTTCGAAGAGCCCCTCGGGAATCCGCAGGCCCGGGTCCCGCCTCAGGCCGACGCGCGGCACCGCGCCGCGGCCCGGCACGCTCGCCATCTCTCGCTTGCCTTCGGTCCGAGAGCGTCAGCGGAAGGTCCGGAGGTCGGAGGCCGCGCCGCTCAGGAGTGTCGAGGTGCCGGACAACAGCGCCCGGTCGCGCTGGCTGCGCCCGGCCATGCGCTCGAGGCGGGCCTGCTGCTCCAGTCGGGTGGCGGAGACCAGACCGTTGTTGAGCAGGTCCAAGGCGCCCAGCTCGGTCTCGGCGGCGATGTCCTCCTCGACCAGGAGCGCGGAGCCCCGGCCGGCGACACCCGAGCCGGCGCGCCGGGCCCTGGAGCGGGCGCCGAGTCGGCTCTGCTCGCGGCGGAAGTCCTGGGCCTGGCGCGCGGCGATCCGGCGCTCGCGCTCGGCCTGCTGCTCGGCGATCTCGGCCATGAATTCCGATTGATTGGCTTGCGCCACGCCTTGGACGACGGTCCCGGCGGCGGCCGCCGCGGTCCCGGCCAGGGCGAGGAAGAGCTCAGGTCCTGCCATGGATTGCTTCCTATATTCTCGTGTGTCGGGGTCCGGAAAGGAACGGGGCGGCCCCTTTCGGAACCGCCCCGCTTCACTTCGGGGAGAGACAGGTCTCAGGTGACCTTGGCGACGGTCACCGTGGTCGGGCCCGCATCGTCGCTGCCGGCCTGGGCCAGTTGCGTGGCCTCGGCCAGGCGCGGGTCGCGCAGGCCGTAGAGGCTGTCGGAGTCGGCGCGGACGAGGTCGACGCTGGACGGGTCGATGCCGGCGTCCTCCAGCTCGGCGATCGTCGCGGCCCGGGCCTCGGCGCGGAGCCACGCCGGCGAGTCCAATTTGAAGTGCCGGCGCCGTAGTCTCCGCTGGAGTCAGAAACGGCGGCCGGAGCCGCCGTGCTATTCGGGAATCAAGAGTTTGATATAGACCTATTCGTCTCCCGGCTGCCAGAGGATGTTCTGGATGTCCTCTTCCTCGTAGCCCATCTCTTCCAGCATCTCGCGGTCCAAATCTTCCGCGGTCCAAAGGGATTGAAGGCTTGAGCCGCCCTTCACCCAGGTTTTCTTTCGCTGATGGTAGGTCTGAATCTGCCCCCACCCGTTCTCCAGGGTAACAGCACGAGCTATCCCACCTGTCTCAGGCAGGGACGGCCCAAGAACAATGTCGACAACCTTTTGCATCCAGAAGGTTCCTCTTTACGCTCTACCATACTCTAGATATGGAGGGCTTGATCCAGTTGCGTAGCTACTTTTCGACCCTGGGGTCCTTGTTTCCGGCACCGAGCCATTCCCTCCAGGCACGCTCGAAGACTTCCCGAGATCGCGCCTGGTCTCTTTTGTAGTCCGACCAAAGCGCGTCGGGAATATCATCTCCGAAGTCACGGTACTTCTCGAAGATCTCGCGCTGTGCATCAGCAGCCTTTTTGAAGGGCGCACCCTGCACCTGCAGTTCCACGGTCAGTCCGTTCTTATGCCTGAGCTGCAAGTGTATCGCGGAGTACCCTGTCAGGGGTTTCGGCTTCTTCATGAAATCCTTTTCGTCGACCACCACGAAATCCTTTCGGACCCGCGCCAGCACACCCTGCAGGGCTTCGTGGTTCTCCGGGATCAACCGGCCCGCCAGGTAATCGCGGATGAGGTGAGCGCCGCTATCCGGCGAGGCCGGCTCGACACCGGCTTTCCGCATTTCCTTCTGGAACTCTTCAATCTTGGAAGTCAGCCTATCGCCGTCCTCCTTGATCCGGCTCAGGCCGAGCTTGGTCCCCGGCACGGACCTGGCGATGTCTTCGAGCTGGCGGTCGAAGTCGGGCTTGGCCTCCGCCGCCATCTCCAGCAGCCTGCGCCGGCCCTCGACCGGCTGGACGACCGTCCTCTTGGTGAGCACCGGGTCGGGCTGGCCGACGGACAGACCGGCGCCGCCTGGGCTCCTGGGGCGGCCGCCTCGCGGGGCTTCGGGGTCGCCATCCTCGCCCGGCTTGGAGCCTCGGCCTTTCCGGCCGCCGCCCTGGGTGATCCCGAGCTGGCGCGTCGGACGGGTCGCTCCGGACCGGAAGCCGCCGGCGGCGGCGTCGGCCGCGAGGTCGCGGTCGGCGCGGCCGAACTTGAGCTGCGGCTCGATAAGCCTCTGCCGGGTCTCCGCGTCCTCGGTCATGAGGATCTGGTCGAGGACCGTGCGGATCTCGTTGCGCGGGGCGCCGAAGCCGAAGGGTAAGAGCGTTCGGATCCGCTGCCTGACCTCGGCCTCGGTCTCCGGCGTCACCCGGAGCATGTCGCGGAACAGCGCGGCCATCTCCGGATCCAGGCCGAAGCCGGCGGCGGCGTCGCGGAAGGCCGCGTCGCTGAGGTCGCCGGTCTCGGACAGGAAGTCGTTGATCTCGCGCTCGCTGGGGCCCCGGGGGTCCTCGAACCCGCCGGCGTCGTCGGCGCCGGCCTGGGCCAGTTGCCGGGCGCGCGGGTCGTGCGGGCGCAAGCCGGGCGCGGCCGCCTCCTGGAAGACGGCGAGGCCGGCCGGGCTGAGACCCTCGGCGCGGCCGCTCCGCACGATCCCGGCCTGCGCCGCCGTCCTGGCAAGCAGGCGCTCCTGCATCGGGCGGCGGGCGCGCTCGGCGGCGATCTCCAGCTCCAGGCGGGCGCGCTGCGGCGCGGGCAGCGTTTCGATCGCCTCAAGGGCCGCCGCCGCCGCCTTGGGATCGCCGGCGGCGATGTGGCCTTCGACCTCGGCGGCGGCCAGCGCGGCCCGGGTCTCTTCGCCAAAGGCCGAAAGCACCTCGGCGGCGACGCCCGGCGCGAAGTCGGCGAACAGCTCGTCGAGGGCCGCCACGGCGTCGAACGCCCGCGCGGGGTTCGCCAGCACGGCCGCGACCAGCGCGCCGGCCTCGGCCTCGAGCTGCCCGGCGGCCTGGGCGCGCAGGCGCGCGGCCTGCTCGGCCAGGCCCCGCTCCAGCAGCAGGAGCTGGTGGGCGCCGAGCTCGGCCTCGAGCCGGGCCAGGTCGTCCTCGCCGAGCCCGGCCCGGCGGGCCTCGCTCAGGCGTGCCGCCATGGCGGCGCCGGTCTCGGCCTTGACCGCCGCCGGCAGCCCAGCCGGCGCATCGTCCGGTGCCGCGAAGAGACCGAGCGCAGCCCGGGTCATCTCCGGCCGACCGGCGCCCGCCTGGGCCCGGCGTGCCGCCACCGCGGCGCCCCGGCGCAGGCGCGCCGCCACCGACTCCGGCGGCTCGGGCTTGCGCGACGGCAGCTGTGGAGTCGCAGCAAGGGCGGCCGCGGGCCCGGCCGCGGCGCGCGAGAGCTCCGGTCCTGCCATGGACTGCTTCCTTCTTTTCGTCTGCGTGGGGGAGTCCGAAAAAGAACGGGGCGGCCCCTTTCGGGACCGCCCCGCTTCAGGTCGGGGGAGGGAGAGGTCAGGTGCCGTTGGCGACGGTCACCGTGGTCGGGCTGGCGGCGGTCACGACCAGGAGGTCGACCGTCCGCGCGCCGCCGGTGTTGCCGACCGCCAGGACCACGTCGTTGGGATCGAGCTGGCCCTGGAAGGGCAGGAAGTAGTCGGCCGCCGCGATCGCCGCGATCGCGTCCGCCGTGCGGTAGAGGTAGAGCTTCTGCCCGTCGCCGTTGGACAACAGCACCATGCGTTTGGGATCGAAGGCCATGGCTTGTCGCGTCCTCCTGTCAGGCCGGGATCGCCAGGGTGTCGTTGACCCGGATCTCGACCACGCCCTCGGGGTCGATCAGGCAGGCGCCCTGGCTCATCATGTTGTTGACGAAGTGCGCCGCCCGGTCGCCGTGCCAGGTGATGTCGGTCATGACATCGGCGCCCACGGCGTGGCCGATGGCGGTGCGGTGGTAGAGCAGGCAGCGGGTCTGGTTGCTGCCGACCCCGGTCAGGCCGGTGTGCATGATCCAGTTGACCCCCAACCAGGTCCGCGAGCCCGCCGCCTTGACGTAGGGCAGGTCCTTGCCGACGAAGTCGGAGGAGGCGAACTCGTTGATGGTCATGGCGACCGACCACTGGCGCGGCGACAAAAGGCCGAAGCGGCCGCCGTCGTTGGGCACGTCGGCGCCGTTGAGGGCCTCGACCGACTCCAGGAAGAGGGTCCGGGTCATGGCGCCGGTGAAGTCGCCGACGAAGCTGCTGGTGCCGCCGGCGGCGGTCAGGACCAGCTCATCGGTCTTGCGGCCGAGGCCCCAGGCGCCGGCGTTGGCCACCACCTCGCGCTCGTCGTGGTTGGTCTTCAGCTCGTCCAGCTTGTCGACCCAGTCGCCGGCGTAGAAGTCGGCGAGCTGGCATTCGATGGGGTCGTGGCTGGCGTTCATCGGCGTGATCTGGCCGTGGCGGGCCTTGGTCGTGGCCGCCCCCTTGCCGACCTTCTGGAAGGTCGTCGAGGCGCCGCGGACGTTGTTCTTGGTCCGCACGGTGCCCCGCAGGAGGGAGCCGCGCCGCTGGTAGGCTTCGTGAACTTCGCGCTCGAACTGCTTGACGAAGCTCAGATCGATGGAGGTGCTCATCGCGTGAGGTCGCTCCTTGTCAGCTTGTCTTGGGGTTCGGGAAAGAGCACCCCGCCGGTTGTCCTGGACGGTCAGGCCGAGGCCCGCGGTTCCCCGCCTCCAGCCCGGATCGGGATGGGCGCACGGGCCGCCGGCCGCCGGCCCGCTTCAGGGCCACCGGGATTGCGTGAAGAAAGGCAGGCCGGGGCGGCCGCGGGCCCTGCCCTCTGGACAGGGTTGCCCGCGCCCGCGCCGGGTCGGGAAATCGAAAAAGGAATCAGGCGCGACGGCGGCCCGGGCTCGGGCGCCCGGTCGCGCGTCGGCTAAAAGGTCTTGCCGGCCTGGCCGGTCTGCAGCTCGCGGATCTGCTCGCGCATCAGTTCGATCTGGGTCTCCAGGTTGTCGATCTGGCGCTGCAGGTCGAAGACGGTGGGCGTCGAGGCCTCGGCCCCGGGCGACGGGGCGCGCCCGGCGCCGGAGTTCGCGGCGCAGCCCGCGAGCGCGAGCGGCAGGGTCAGGACGAGGATGGCGGCGAGGCGGGCCATGGTCTTGGTCTCCCGGTTGGGCGGACTTGCCCCCTTGTCCCTGTGTAGCACGAGGCCCGGTCGAGTCGGCAAGGCCCGGCGCCGCCGGACGCCCGTCACCCCTCCTCCGCGGCCGGCAGCAGGCGGTCGAGGCGCAGCCGGTGGCGGCCGTCGGTCAGGCGCCGCACGCCGCCCAGGACCGCGGCGACCGCGCCCAGGCCGGTGCCGCCGGCGATCAGGAACATGATCAGGAGCTGGTACTTCACCGCCTCGACCGGCTCCACCCCGGCCAGGATCTGCCCGGTCATCATGCCCGGCAGGGCGACCAGCCCGGTCGCCGCCATGGCGTTGACGATCGGCATCAGGGCGGCGCGCAGGGCCTCGCGGGCGATCGGCCGGGTCGCCTCGTCGCGGGTCGCACCCAGGGCGAGCTGCGCCTCGACCCCGGCCCGAGCGCGCCAGAGGCCCGTGCTCAGGCTCTGCAGGCCGAGGCTGACCCCGGTCATGGTGTTGCCCAGGACCATGCCGAGCAGCGGCAGGGCGTAGCGCGGGTGGTACCAGGGCTCGGGCTGGACCGCGGTTGTCAGGGCCAGGACCGTGACCGCCGCCGCGGCCAGGAGCATGCAGCCGGTGCCCAGGCCGTAGCGCCAGAGCCCGGCCAGCGGCCGCTCCTGGCGGGCGACGATCTCGCGCCCGGCGAAGAGCACCATGGCGAGCGCGGCCAGCCCGGTCCAGAGCGCCGAGACCTGGGCGAAGAGCCAGGTCAGGACCAAGCCGATCAGTAGCAGCTGGACGATCATCCGCGCCGCCGCGATCAGGTACTGGCGCTCGAGCCGCAGCCGGAAAGTCAGCGACAGGGCGCCGTTGAGCAGCACCAGCAGGGAGGCCAGCACCAGGTCCTGGAGGTCGAGGACGATGTAGCTCATGCCGCGGGTTCCACCAACCGGCCGCCCTCCAGGCGCAGGACGCCCTCGGTCGCCCTGGCCAGCTGGGCGGCGTCGTGGCTGATCCAGAGGGCGCAGCCGCCGCCGGCGCGGTGCTCGGCGATCAGGGCCTCGACCGCGGCCGTGCTCTCCGGGTCGAGGGCGGCGGTCGGCTCGTCGAGCAGCAGGACCTGGGGCCCCCGGACCAGGGCCCGGACCAGGGCGAGGCGCTGGCGCTCGCCGCTGGACAGGCGGGCGACCGGCCAGTCGTGGCAGTCCTCGGGCAAGCCCAGCGCCGCCAGCAGCGGGCGCGCCGGCTCCCGGTCCGGGAAATGGGCGCCGACCCGGTCGGCCCACCAGCCGGACTCGGCGGCCAGGTAGCAGACCCGGCGACGCCACAGGGGCGCCGGCAGGTCCTCGCGCCGGGTGCCGTCCAGGCTGACCTCGCCGGCGCTGGCGTCGAGGTCGGCGAGCGCGCGCAGCAGCAGGGACTTGCCGGCGCCCGAGGGGCCGCCGATCCCCAGGCAGCCGCCCGCCGCGACCTCGAAGGAGATCGGGCCCAGGCCGGGGCGGCTGAGTTTGCGGACCGAGAACATTGCAGGCTCAGGATGCGCCGGGCGCCGCCGGGGCTGTCAAGCGGCTCCTGCCGGGACGGTGGGGCGGGATCGCGAGGGCCCAAAATGGAAGAGCCCCGTTGGGGGGCAACGGGACTCTTCCGGTTTTGCGAGCCAAGATCGGGAGCTGGCATGACCAAGAGAAGAAGGCTAGAAGCTTCTCCGCGATGGCCGCGATGGAGAAAGAGGCAGCTCCCAAGACCCAAGGTACGACCGGTAAGGTTAACAAATCCTTAACGCCTCGGCCTTTGGTGAGCCCCCGCCCTAACCACAAAGCTCACAGATAACCCCCGCCGATGTTATCTCGGCCGCCCTAGGCTTGTGCCAGCTGCCGAATCCGCAGAAGGTCGCCCGCCAGACCGCGGATCTTTAACGGTTTTTTAAGGCTAAGGGTTAAATCATCGGTTAACCAAACCAGGCGCAGGGAGCCTGCTGCGATGATCGCAGACCTCGTTGACCTTTCGATCGTGCTCTTGATTGTGGTGCTGATCGGCTATCCCGCGACCCTGACGGTCCTGCAGGCCGTTCAGGCTCGCGCGCGTCGCTCGCAGGAGCGCGAGGACCGCTACTGAGGCGCCGACCAAAAGGCCCCGCGGCGGCGGAGCTGCGGGGCCGAGCCCGGCTGGTGGCGGCGGCGGAGATCTCCTTTTCGAGCTCCGCGTCCGCCGTGCTTCCCCCGAGTCCCGAGAGCCTCGAGCCTTCGCCTCGCCCGGCGGCAGCGCGCGGGCTACTCGAGCAGCCGAACCTGCTCGGCGACATCGGCAAGACTCAGGGCCACGAGATCCCAGATCGCCAAGGCGTCGTCCGCCAGGTAGGCGAAGACCAGAAGCACCGGCACCGACAAGGTCGCCGCCAACATCGCGTATTCGATCGCCGTCGCGCCCTGCTCGGCGGTCAAAAAGCCCCTGCGCAGCCGTTTCATGCACCCCTCCCGGCGTCTTGGTTGTTATTTACCTCTTGTTAAGGAAGTACGCCGAACTGCGGAGACCGTCAATAAAAAACCATGTATTCTACCAAAATTGTCACGATTTTTGGTCTCAATTTTAACTATAGAACGAGTATATGGTAAATTTCCATTATGAGAAGTGAATTGTTTGCCTTTATTAATAAGTTCTCAAAAAGATCCGGCTATCGTGCCGGCAGACGAGACAGGCACGGGCGGCGACGATCCGGGGACGGCTCCGGGGGCGGCGCGGGACAGGCCGGTGCCGGACGCCACCCAGCGGGATCTGAGACCAGGTGACCAGCGCAGCTCCGAAAGCCCAGAACGTCGGCCGCCAGGCCCCGACACGCGAGACCAAGCGCCCGCAGCGGCCGGCCGAGACGCCCCGCCCGGCCGGCAGCGAGGCCGAGCGGGTCCGGGTCGACCATGCCCTGCGCACCGCCCTGACCGCGATCCTCGGCTTTTCCGAGGTCATCGGCCAGGAGATGTTCGGGCCGGTCGGCAACCCGCAGTACCGCCAGTACGCCCAGGACATCTTCAAGACCGGGCAGCAGCTCATGGCCTTCCTCGGCGAGGTCGAGCAGCTGCCCTGCGCCACCGCCGACGGCGCCCGCCGGCCCTACCAGGTCTGCCACGTGCCCACCGCCCTGGGCGACGCCCGGCGGCTGGCCAGCAAGCTGGCGCGGGACGCCGGCGTGACCCTGGCGGTCGACGTGCCGGAGGGCCTGCCGCTGCTCAAGATGGACCAGCGGGCGCTGCAGCAGATCGTCCTGACCCTGATCCTCAACGCGATCCGGGCCTCCGACCCGGGCGACCTGGTCTCCGCGGTGCCCGACGTCAGCCTCGCCGGCGAGTTCCGCCTGACCGTGCAGTCCCAGCTCGGCAGCCTGCCGGGCGGCCAGCCCCTGCCGCCGACCCAGGCCGAGGAGGTCAAGACCAACGATCCGGCCCTGGCCAACCTGCCGACCCGGCTCGGGCTCGACATCCCGAGGTCCCTGGTCGAGCTCCACGGCGGCCGCCTCGAGGTGCACTGCATCCCCGAGTTCGGCCTGCGCGCCACGGCCCGCTTCCCCAAGGCCTGGGTGATCGAGCCCAACGGCAAGGCCCCGCTCGACGGCTGAGGCCACGCATCGGCCCGACACCGAGGGACCTGAGCAGGCCCTCGCGCGCTTCTGCCGACCCTTCGTTCTGTCCGCGGAAACCCGCGACCGCCGGCCGTTCGACTCCTGGCCGTCTTGTTAGACTGCAATAGGAAAGTCTGGACGCCGGCGATGTGGGTCGAATGGGGGAATCCCCACAGACCAATCCACCAGTGCCGTTATCCTGGACGCGGAGCGCCCCGGCAAAGGCAATTGGCCGTCTGCGGCGCCAAAGCGTATAGTTGTGTCGTCTTGAATGCTGGACGGGAGGTCGTTAACTCATGCCGGCTGATCGCCTCGAGCGCAGGCTGGCTGCTGTCCTTTGCCTTGACATGGTCGGCTACTCGCTGCTGATGGAGGCGGACGAGGAGGGGACGATTGCGCGGCAGAAGGCGCATCGCACCGAGGTTATCGACCCGAAAATCGCCGCGCATTCCGGTCGCATCGTCAAGTCGACCGGCGATGGTTTGCTGGTGGAGTTTGCCAGCGTCGTGGACGCCGTAGGCTGCGCGGTCGATATCCAGGCGAGCCTCGCAGAATTCGAGGCGAACTCCCTACACAAAGAACAGATCAAATACCGTGTCGGAATCAATCTGGGCGACGTCGTCGTCGAAGGCAGCGAGATCTATGGCGATGGTGTGAACATTGCGGTTCGATTGGAATCTTTCGCCGATCCCGGCGGTATCTGCATTTCCGAACTGGTCCATTCTCAGATCGTCGGCAAGATCGGCGTTAAGTTCTCCGGCGGCCAAGACTGCATTCTGAAAAACATCACCCGGCCGGTGCAAGTCTGGCGCTGGCCGGGAAGCCCTCAAAGCGGCCCGCCCATCAGGCGGCGCGCTGCGCGGCCGGCTATGCAGAGGCCCGGACACCGGATCAGAAACGTTGTCAACGTGCGCCCCTTGGACGTCAGCGCCGTCTTCAAGGGACGCCAGCGCGAAACGAAGGCCCTGCGGGACTATCTCGCCGATCCCTTGGTCCACATGGTCAGCATCTTGGGTCGGGGCGGGATGGGCAAGACGGCGCTCGCGACGCGGGTTCTGGCCGATCTCGAAAGCGGCCAACTCAATGGCTCAGCCGTCCAGGGCATCGTCTACCTCGCGGCGAAAAGCATGCGGATTACGCTGGAGCGCCTCTATGCGGACGTCGGGCGGATGTTCGACGACAAGACGGCCGAGGCCTTGAGACTGAGGTGGGGCAATCCGGTCATGTCTCTGAGGGCGAAAGCAGAGTATCTCATCGAGACGATGACGAACGGCCTCTACATCATCCTGCTGGACAATCTGGAAGACGAGCTCGAAGCGGATGGAACGATCGAAGACGAAGGCCTTCGGATATTCGTCGAACAGGCCCTGATCGAACCGAGCGGTGTCCGCCTCGTCGTCACCTCGCGCCAGAAGGTCAGGCTCCCGCCTGCGGCCTTGCGGTTCACTAGGGCGATTTCTCTCGAGGGCGGTCTTGCGCAGCAGGAAGCGATCGCCCTGCTGAAGGAATTGGACCCCCAGGGCACGCTCGGCATTCGGGATGCACCACGGCAGCTCTTGCGCCGGGCCAGCCAGCTGACACGCGGTATTCCCAGGGCCTTAGAGCTTCTGGCCGGTTTGCTGTATGAGGACCCGACCACCGATCTCGCCACGCTGATCTCCGATAAGAGCCTCTTCGGAACGGAGGTCATGAGCCCATTGGTCGCCGTCGGCTACAAGCACCTGAGGGAGTCCGAGCGGCGCCTCATGGAGGCGCTTGCCGTCTTCAACGAGCAAGTCGACGAGCACGCAATCGCGCATCTGATACAGCCCTGGGTGACGGGGCCGGATGTTCACGCCGGATTGCGGCGCCTGGTCAATGGTTACTTCGTGAAGTATCACACCGATACGCGTACCTACAGTCTGCATCAGCTGGACCGGGATTACGCCTACGAACAAATCCCTGAAGCGTCGTAGCAGGGCACGCGGGGGGCAGCACTGTGGAAGGATACACCAAAGATAGCCTCGAAAATAGAGTGGCTCAATACTACGAGGCCCTCTACCGGGAGACCTTTCCAGCGAAGGGTACGACCAAGCCTGCAAGCATCAAGGAAGTATATCCGATGCTCATGGCCTTCGAGCATCGTCTACGGGGCGACGGCTATGCGCAGGCCCTCAAAGACCTCAACGATGTCGATACCTACCTGCTGACCTGGGGGCATTTTGACCGCCTTGTGAAGATGAGAACGAGGCTGGAGCCCGACGAAGTTGGAGATCGTTTGACCGAGGTCGAACGGGGGCAAAATCTCGGACGACTGGGCGTTACCTATCTGTTC
Organism: Kiloniellales bacterium; assembly: GCA_030066685.1. Taxonomy (NCBI): domain Bacteria; kingdom Pseudomonadati; phylum Pseudomonadota; class Alphaproteobacteria; order Rhodospirillales; species Kiloniellales bacterium. Next base: position 47,110 of record JASJBF010000019.1, read on the forward strand.
ATGGCCCATCCCGAAAAGGCCGACTCATTCCTCGCCGCGGCCGAGACCATCGCCAAGGATTGCGGGGACTCCGAAAACGAGGGGCTGTGGCAGATCTACCGGGCCTGGAACAAGAACGATGCGGGCGCGCGGGACGAGGCCGAGACTCTCCTCAAAAGTGCCAAGCGCAAGGTCGCCACGAAGGCGGACAAAGCCTTCTGCGCGGCGCACTTCGGTTGGCTTCACCAAGGCCTGCTGGGCTACCACGATGTGATGCAGGCCACGGAAATGCTGCAAAGCTTCGATGAAGCGGTGCGCCTGTACGATTCCATACCGGCCGGCGAGCGCGACCCCATGCTGCGCGCCTACCGAGCCACCTTGGCCTATATGGGTCGAGCACGCAGCTATGCGGTCTTGGGACAGCATGATGCAGCCAATCACGATTTCAAGGCGGCCTACGACGAGCTGAGAGCCATCGATCACCAGCGCATGCTCGCCGTCTGGGGGACGAACAAGGGAAGCGCCGAGCGAGAAATGGGCAAGTTGGCCCAAGCGAAAAGCACGCTCGAGCACGCTCTTCGTTTGAGCATCGCCATCGGCGACCGCCGTGGCGAGCAGGTGGCCAACAGCTTGCTCGGAAAGGTCCATCGTGATGGAGCCTGGGCGATCCGGATCAAGAACGACGCGTTCACCGAAGAGTCGGTCGAGCTTCTACAAGCCTCCGCACATCATTTCGAACGGGCGATAAAGGGAGAGCGAAAACTTGGAAACAAGCTTCGCTTGGTCATCGCATTGCGGCGGCTGGCGAACGTCAACCGGGAGCTGAGCCGCGCGCTAACCGATCTGAAGCAAGACGAGGCGGCCATCCGGGTTTCGAGGCAGGCCGAAGAGGGCTACCTGGAAGCCGGGAAAGTCGCACCAGCGGACGATGCCAGGACGACGATCTACGATTGGCTCGAGCGGACCAGGTCTGCCTCGGCGATGCCGAACTCCGCGCGCGGGTCCTTTCCAGGGGCGCAAGTTCCATCGAACGCAGAAAAACAGCTTGAGAATGAAAACAAACCATTGGTTGTCCCACCCGTCGAGACCGAGATAGGGATCGTACTTCTTCGGCAAAAGGACGCCTACAAGTTCGAGGGCCATCAGCTTGACAGTCCGGCGACCGCGTTCCGTGCGGCGATCGGCAAGTTGGAGAAGGAGCTGAACAAGCTCAAGCAAAAGGAAAAGAAGCTCGACGAGACGGCCAGAGACCTGAAACGAGCGGCGGAGTTGAACTACGCTCTCGGGACGGCTCTGGTCGGATTGGCGGTCTCGGATGGCAAGGGAAAGACCGATGAAAACAGCAAGAAAGCAAGAAAAATCCTTGAACGTACGCTGAATGACTTTCCGTCCCCGGGTTTCATTCGGGACACTTACGAGGATCTGGCAGCCATGCAGGGGGCCATCGAGAAACCTAAACTCATTGACGAGTTCCTGTCGCTTTTCCGGAAAAAATGGCCCCCGGAAATGCTGTAGCACGTCTGGCTGAAGAACAGGGCGCTAAGGTCGCGCTTCTGCGCCCCTACCCCGCCCCGCCGTGGAGGCGGCGGTAGAGGCTCCGCAGCTCGCTCTGGACCTCTTCCGCCTTGTAGCGCTCGGCGGGCAGGCCGTGCAGGGCGTCGATGCGCCGGGCCAGGCCGTCATCCTCGGGGCCGCCGGGGCCGATCAAGGGCTGGTCCTCCAACAGCGCGCCGCCGACGGCGGCGAGCAGGCGCAGAAAGCCGGCCTGGCTGCCCAGGCGGCTGCCGTCGGCCAGGGTGAGCTCGGCCAGGGCCCCGCCCTCCTCCGCCCCGAAGCGCTGCACCGCGCGCCGGGCCAAAGCCAGGTTGCGCACGTAGTCCGGCCCCCAGGCCCGGCGCAGCTCGCCTTCGGACGCCGTCTCGGCCCGGTCGCGCCGCGCCGTCCCGGCGGCGTCGAGGCCCTCGACCTCGCCGCCGAACCAGTCCAGCGCCGCCTGCACGACGCCGGGGGTCGCCCCCGCCGCCTGCATCGCCGCCAGGAAGCGGCCGCGGCGCTCGGCCAGGACGCCGGACTCCTCGCTGGCGTCCAGGCGCGCCGGGAAGCTGACCGGGTAGTCCTCGGGCCGCTCGGGGACCCCGAGGCGGCGGTGGAACTGCCGCCACTCGGCGGCGTCGGCGGCCTCGCCAGGCAGGACCACGGCGCGGCCGAGCCGGCGCTCAAGCTCCACGTAGGACCTGAGCGCCTCGGTCGGGCCGGCGAACTTCTGCGCGGCCTTGGCCAGCTCCTCCGGCAGGTCGTCTGGCCAGGCCGGCGCCGTCTCCGCCGGGTCTGGCGCCGCCTCGATCGGCTCCGCGGAACCGCCGCTCTCCGCCTGCTGCACTTCGTCTCGATCCATCGCTAGCCCTGCCCTTCCTCTTGTGCGGCGGTCGGGGCGTCCTCGCCGCTCGGCGCCGCGGCCTCCAAGGTCCGGATGATGCGCAGCCGGATGTCGCGGCGGCCGTCCCGATGATAGGTCTCGTAGGGATCGCCCTTGACCGCGACCGGGCGGAAGAGGCCGCACCAGTCGAGCAGGCTCCAGAGCACCCGGCGGCCGGCCGGGGTCGCGAAGACCGTACGGAAGTCGCGGCGGCGCTCGGCCGCGCCATAGCCCGGGCCGAGCTGGTCGCGGGCGAGGCGGCCGAAGAAGCGCTCCAGGTCGGCGCCCCGGTCACCGGCGGCGCGGCGGCGAAAGGGATGCCAGGTCATCGGGTCTCGATCCCCGGCACTTCGCCGCCTCCGGCACCCCCGAGGGCCGCGGCCAGGGCCGCCGCCTGCCGGGCCTCCGCCCGGCCCTCGCGCAGGCCCTCCACGGTCTCGCGCGGGCGCAGCCAGCGCTGCGGCAGGCCGAAGATCTCCGGCGTGTCGCGGGCGATGGCGTCGCCGTCGAAGTGGTCCATGATCTCCGGCTGGGCCGAGACGAAGGGTGCCAGCAGCTCCACGGCCCGGGCGGCGCCCGCGGCCTCGACCTGGCGGCGGGCCTGCTCGACCGGCGAGGCGAAGGTGAAGCGCAGGCGCCGGCCCTGCAGTCGCTCGGGCCGTTCCGGGAAGGCGCCGGCGCGCTCGAGCAGCCCGAAGGCGCGCTCGACGATCACCGCCGGGTAGTCCGCCTCCAAACGGCCGAAGACCGGGCCGACCGTGCGCAAGAACTCGTCCTTGCGCTCCAGCACCTCGGTCGCGGTCATGCTCGGCGCGCCGACCGGAAGCTGCAGGACGTTGCGGAAGAAGGCCTGCCAGATCTGGTCCCGAGTGTCGTTCTGCATCTCGCGGCCGAGGGGCACGTTGGCACCGCTCTGCAGCGGCGTGACCGGCAGGCGGCCGAGGTCGCGCACGGTCTCGGCATCGAAGTAGGTGATGCCGCCGGGGAAGGTCTTGATCGCGCCCAGCACGCTGTCGTCGGCCGCCAGCAGCGGCGGGTCGGTCGCCTTGTGGCCGGCGACCAGCAGCGTCTTGCCCATCTCCTGCAGGCTGTTGGCGTCGGGCAGGGCCAACATGGCCGGCGAACGGCCGTAGACCTCGCCCGCCGCGGTGTCCCAGCGCGGCAGGGCGAAGGGGAAGTCGTGAAAGCCGCCCTCCCCGACCAGATGCTGGGACTCGACGTCGATCACCAGCGAGGCGAAGGGCAGGTCGGCGGCGCCGGCGCGGCGGGGATCCCGTTCCCGGCGCGGGAAGAGCGCCTGGAGGAAGGCGAAGCGCTTGTCCGGCTTGGCCTCCAGTCCCTCCAGCGCCTCCAGGGTCTTGGCACCCAGGCGCGCGCGCCCGAAACGCTCGGCGGCCTGGCGGGCGCTGAGCTCCATCCGCAGGAAGAGGCTGTCGACGTCGCCCTCGGCGCCCTCGACCAGCAGGGCGTTCTTCAGCGGCACCGAGCGGAACAGCAGGCGGTCCAGGTCTCCGCCCTCGCCGATGAAGAGCACCCCGGTGCCGAAGGTCACGAGGTCGTCGTCGACCTCGGCCGTGCGCTGGACGAACTTGGCGCGGGGATCGTAGAGCGCCGACCAGAGGCGCTCCTCGGCCAGCTCGATCCAACGCTTGACCGCGTCGTCGGCCTCCAGCGCCGGATCCCGGGGCCGGAGCCGGAACCAGCGGCTGGTCTTGGGCTTGAGCAGGCCGTCGACCGCCGCCGCCAGGCCGCGCCGGGCCAGCATGGGGGTGCCGTCGAAGATCCGCTCCGTGCGCTTGCCGCCGGCAGCCTGCGTAGTGGTGAAATCGGCACGCCGCGGCAGGAAGACCTCCGCCAGGTCCTGCCAGTGGCTCTCCCAGACCCGGCGCTCCGCCTTCAAGCTCTTGTAGCGGCTCAGCAGGTCCTGAACGTCCTTGGACAAAGTCCTCTCCTCGTCTGTGGGTGTCGCCCGGCTACTGCCCGAGCAGGGTCTTGCGCCGGTCCGGAACGGGCGCGGTGTCGCCCAGGCTGCTGGTCAGGATCGTGCCGGGCAGGCCGCGGCGCCGCCGGCGCTCCAGGCGCTCGCGCCGGCGCGTCTCCTCCACTGCCGGATCGTCCGGCTCCGGCGGCGGCGGTGGCGGCGGCGGCGGGGGCGGTGGCTTGGGCGGATCGAAGACCGACTTGAAGCGGCGGCGGTCGAACCACGGGCTTTCCAGCCCGGCGATGTGGCGTCGGAACATGCGGGGTCTCCGGTTGAGGATGGAGGAAGTTCGGGCGGTCAGCCGCTGCAGCCCTCGGCCGGCGGCAGGGGCTTCAGGCCGTTCAAGGCGGCGACCGCCGGCCAGTAGAGGCTGAAGCGGAGCTGGCAGTCGAAGAAGGCGCGGCGAAAGTCCTCGCGGCCCGGCCGACTCTCAGGCCAGGCGAGCTCGAGGAAGCGCTCGGCCTGGGTCAGGTTACCGCCGTAGACCAGCTCGAGCATGACCGTCCAGAGGCCGCTGTCGAGCGGGTAGCGGGGGTCCCGGTCCCAGCCCTCGCCCCGGCGCAGCGCCTGGGCGCGGCGCTGCAGGCGGGCCTCGCCGAGCGCCGGCTGGCGCATCAGCTCCGGCGCCGCCTGGTAGCGGCCGTCCCGGAAGTCGAGGACCACCCGCGGCGCCGGAGACCTGGCGAAGGGCGCCCGCCAGTAGGCGAAGATGTTGTCGCGCAGCTCGATCTCCAGCGCCGGGTCGCCGTCGGCCTGACGGAACAGCGGCAGGTGCTTGCCGGCGTCAAGACGGTTCAGCACCGCGAAATCGGGCCCGAGCCGCAGGACATAGACCTGGATGCAACAGTGCGCCCCGCCGGAATCGCCGTAGACCACGGCGTCGGGCTGGCCGTCGCCGGTGACGTCCCAGCCCGGCGGCAGCGGATCACGCCCGCCGCCGGCGGCCAGCAGGGCCGGCGCGACCTCGATCCTCCGGTCCTCGGTGGCGAAGACCTCGGTGCCGTCGCGAAGGAGCCTTAGGCGCTGGCCCGGCCCCTCGGCCGCGGCGCAAAGCTCGAAGCGATAGGCGCCGACCTGCGACACCGGGCGGCACGCCGCGGCCGCCGCCGGGCCCGGTGCCGCCGCGCAGGCCGCCGCCAGGACAAGGCTGATCAGACCGAAACGTCGCCGCATGCTGCGCGCCTCGCATCGCCGGCTAAGAGACCAGGATCATAGCAGGCTGCGGCCGGACGCGGCCCGCTTCTGCAGCCCTTCTGGCTCAAGCCGCCGTGAGGAGGCGATAGAGTTGCCAGGGGGTCCAGATCCACCAGCGCTGGACCCCGAGGAGCCGCTTCGCGGTCTCGACGCAGGAGAACCAGACCGGCGCCAGGTCGCGCCGCGGCGGCCGGCGGACCTCGGTCTCGACCACGGTCAGGCCGGCGCCGCGGTAGAAGCCGGCGAGGTCATAGGCCGGCGGCGCCACCAGCTCGACCACGGTGCGGTGCGCCTGGGCGTCGATCCGCAGCCAGCCGGCCTCGGTCTCCAGGACCGCGAAGCAGTGGCGGAAGCCGGGCCGGTGGCCGCAGAAGAGGCTCACGGCCAAGCCCCGCCCGGCGCCGTGAAAGACCGCGAGCGCGCGCAAGGGTTCTGCTCCTCTTTGATATCGGGCGAGCCCAGTCAGAAGCCGCGCAGGGGCAGCTCGGGCGGGCGCTGCAGCCAGTTGTCCTCGAGGTAGCGGGCGCCGCCGTCGATCACGTGCAGGGTGTAGGCGTGGCGCGAGCGCGGTGAGCGGTTGGGCGCGCTCCAGTGGGGCAGCCGGCCGTGGAGGACCACCATCGTTCCCTTGCGGACCTCCAGCGGCCGCCCGGCCGCGAGGTCGAAGGGGCTGTCGTCCAGGACCTCCATCACCAGGCCAGCTTCGGCATCGCGGCGGTAGAGGCTCTTGAGGCCGCCCCTCTGGCCGCCGGGCAGCGCCCAGAGGCAGCCGTTGTCCCGGTCGGCGTCCTCCAGGGCGAACCACAGGCCCAGGACCGAGCTGGGCTCGGTGCGCAGGAAGGTGGCGTCCTGGTGCGGCACCACCTCGCCGCCGATGCCCGGCTGCTTGAAGATGTACATGGACTGCAGCAGCCGCGGCTCCGCCAGGCCAAGGTCGGCGACCGCGGCGGCGACCTTCGGGTCGCGCGAGAAGCGATCAAAGACCGGGTCCAGGTCGTGCAGGGCGTGGCCCAGCTTGTTGAGCGCCCGTGCCTTCGGCACGGTCAGCTTTCCGGCGGCATCGAAGGCCTCCTCTTCGAAGAAGAAGCCGATCCCACCGCCCGAGCCGAGAAAGTAGGCGTCCCGGTCCTGGACCCGGGAGGTCGTCGAGAAGACCGAGCGCAGGGCCTCGTCGTCGAAGTTCGCCACCAAAGCCTCGGCCCGGGCCCGCAGCTCGTCGCAGGCCTCGGGCGCGACAAAGCGCTCCAGGACAAGGAATCCGTCCTCGCGATAATCCTCGATCTGTTGGGCGGTCAGCACGCGCACCTGATGGTGGTTCGACTCCGACACTTGGCTCCCACTCGCTGTCATGGCCGGGCTCGACCCGGCCATCCATGGTGCCGCTTGCGCGATGGATGTCCGGATCGAGTCCGGGCATGGCAGTCCAGGGAAGGCTGCCCCAGACGAGAATGCAAGCGACCTGGTCGCACCCTCGGATCGATACCCAATCAGACCCGTTTGAACACGGCCCGCCACCCTACCAGCCGTGGACCCGGTAGTCGCCTTCGGCGCGGGGCGGCCGGGTCCGGGCGGCGTCGCGGCGGCGCAGGGGTTCGGCGTGGGTCAGGGCGGCGGCGTCGCCGGCGTCGGGTGAGAAGCCCAGGCGCTTCCGGATCTCTTCCTTGCGCTCCAGGAGCAGGCGGCCGCTGGAATCGAAGCTGTAGCCCGGGGCGCAGAGGTGCCGGTGCAGCTCCTCGTCGTCGACCAGGTCGCAGCCGCCCGCCTCGCGCAGGTGGTCCCGCAGGGCGGCCCAGATCTCGGCCCGGCGGTTGGCGAAGGCTTCGGGATCGCGGGCCCGGCCGCCGAATTCCACGGCCGAGACCAGGCGCCGGTAGCCCAGCTCCTTGAGCCGGTCGTAGACCGCCGCGCCGTAGCCGCCGGTGGCGTCGATAAAGACCCGGTCGGGGCGCAGGCGCTCGATCTCCCCGGCCAGGATCCCGGCGACCTCCATCAGGTCGGGGCTGTCGATCGTCCGGTTCGCCCGGTGGCCGTAGTGCCGGCCCCGGCGGTCGAGGATCCGGGTCTTGTCGCCGCCGCCCCGGGCGACGTCGACGCCCAGGACCAGTGGCGTGGCCGGGCCGGGCGCCGGCAGCGACTGCTGCCGGGCCCGCAGCACCAGGTCCGAGGCTATCAGGCTGTCGCCGCCGCCGGACTGGAAGGCGTCCTGGGCGGTCGCCGGATACTCCTGGTGGAACTTCCAGCAGATCGCCTCGGGATCGGCGGCCAGGGCCACGGCGAGCTCGCGGTTCTTGGCGTAGGCCCAGTAGGTCTGTTCCAGGGACAGGCCGTGCAGATCCCGGTAGGCGCCGAAGGCCGGCGGCGGGGTCCAGCCCGCGGGGGCGGGCCTCGCGTAGTCGGCGTGCCAGAACCAGGGGATGAAGACCAGCTCGAAGTCGCCCACGCCCCGCTCGGCCGCCCGGCAGAGGTCGTAGAAGACCCCGCCCAGGCCGTTGGCGGTCGATTCCAGGATCACCTCGGTGCCCTCGGCGTCGGGCACCGCCTGGAGGATGCCGGCGGCGTGCTCCTCGGCCCGGGGCCAGAAGGCGACCTCGGAGCCGTGGAAGCACTGGATGGTCTCGGAACGCCCCACCCCGGCGGCCGAGGCCGTGCCGACCCGGTAGCCGGAGTCCAGCTCGGAGAAATGCAGCTCCTTGGCGTTGCTGGTGCCCAGGACAGGCCGGACCGGCGCCGGGCAGTGCTCCTGGAAGCGCTTGGCGATGGCGAAGAGGGTGTCGGTCGCCTGGTTGCGATGGGTCAGGATGAAGGCCTGCAGCCCGTGGCCGTGGGTCACGCGCCAGAAGAAGCGCCCGGCGACGTAGGTGGACACGCCGGGCTGCCGGGCCTTGAGGACCAGGACCCGGACCCGCCCGCGGGCGCGCCTCTGGGCCTCGATCCGGGCGTGCAGGCGCCGCTGCACGCCGTTCAGCGCGAAGGGCCGCAGGCCGCCGGACTTGGGCCGGATCTTGAGACAGCGCGCGGCGTAGTGGGAAAAGTCGTCCTTGAGGCGCTGCCGGATCGCCCGCTCGCGCGGCTCCATGGCTCCGGGGTCCCGTCCTAGGCCAGCGCGTCCAGGGCCTCTTCCTGGCGGATGCCCGGATCGTCCTGGGTCGCCACCGTCGCCCGGGCATGGCAGTAGGGCGCGGCGCGCTCGGCCGCCCACTTGCGATCGGCCAGGTTGGCGGTCTCGTCGCGCAGCAGCGCCAGCATGAAGTCCAGGGGCAGCATGGCGGCCCCGGTCTCCGGCGCCGACGGGCGCAGGGGCCCCGGGATGGGATCCTTTGGCATTCACGACCCTCGAAAAGCCGAAACCAAAAAGAAAAGGCCCGCCGGCTGGGGAGCGCGGCGGGCGCACGAATTCATCGTACGTACGAAATTGTCATAAAACGGCGTCCCTGTCAAGCCGGGACGACGGAGTCTCTTCGCGCGCCCGGCCGCCGGGACCTGCCGCCGCCGTCGGGCGGAGCGGGAGCGGGCCGCCGCGCTCCGTCGTCCAAATCCCGTTTTTGTCACAGCGGCGGCCCGGATCTCGCCGAAGCCTGTGAAACAGACCACTTGGAAACCATGGGAAGCCGCGGTTCGCCTGGGCTTGGGGAAACGTCGCCGCGTTAAGGCTTTGTTAAGACCCTGGGGCCAAATTGTGTCACGGAGCCGTTAGCGCTCCCCTCTCCTACCTCTGCTATTGTGCGAAACCCCGCTCTGCCCGAGCGGGGTTTCTTTTTTCGGCCGCCGCCAGTGCCCTCGGCCAGCAGCCGCCCGCGGTGCCCGGCCGCCCCCGGCCGACCTCCGGGAGGGATAAGGGGCCGGGCCGCAGCGGCGTCACCGCCCGCGGGAAACCCCGCGCCGTGGCCACGGCATTAAGCCATGCTTAATGCCTCAAGCCGCATGATGCCGTTAGCCATAAATGCGTAATTCTATTTATCTAGACCAGCCCGTGCCGCCGGTTGGTTCCCCTGCGCAGATCAGCGGATAGCAGATGAACAGCTCCGTCGCGCTTTCCAAGGATTCCGTCAAGCGGCTCCTGTCCGACCCTTCGCCGAAGGGCCGGGCCGAGACCGCGGCCAGCGTCGCCAAGGCGCTGTCCTTCGGCAGCCTCGGCCGGGCCGAGCGTCAGCTGGCCGGCGAGATCCTCGAGCTCCTGGCCCGCGACCTGGAGGTCGCGGTCCGGCAGGCGGTCGCGGAGCACGCCAAGTCCTGCCCCTTCCTGCCGCGCAACGTCGCCTGCCGCCTGGCGGCCGACGTCGAGGCGGTCGCCCTGCCGCTGATCCGCTATTCCAGCGTCCTGACCGACGACGATCTGATCGCCGTGATCGAGGCCGGCACCGCCACCAAGCTGGCCGCCGTTGCCGCGCGCGACGACGTGACCTCCCGGGTCTCCGATGCGCTGATCGCCACCCGGGACGAGAGCGCGGTCAGGGTCTTGCTCGGCAACGACGGTGCCCGGATCTCGGAGACGGGCTACGGCCGGGTGATCGCCGATTTCGGCGCGCTGCGCGACATCCAGGAACTGCTCGTCGCCAGGCCGATGCTGCCGCTCTCGGTGACCGAGCGGCTGATCGCGGTGATCGCCGAGGACCTCTACGAGGAGCTGATCAGCCGGCAGGAGCTGCCGCCGGAGATCGCCGCGGAGCTGATCCGGCAGGGCAGCGAGAAGACCCTGGCCCAGGCGGCCAAGGCCGAAGGCTCGGAGGGCCAGGCGCGCGAACTGGCGAAGCGGCTGAAGGCCCAGAACCGCTTGACCCCGACCCTGCTGCTGCGCGCGCTCTGCCTCGGCGACCTGCGCTTCTTCGAGGCCGCGATGGCCCTGCAGGCCGGAATTCCGTTCGCCAGCGCCCACACCGTCCTCCAGGACGGCGGCCCGGAGGGCTTCCGCAAGCTTTACCGCAAGACCGGCCTGCCCGAGCCGCTGCTCAGGCCCTTCCTGATCGCGATCGAGCTGATCCAGGAAGTCGGCTGGGAAAAGGCCCAGACCTGGCGCCTGCAGTACACCCACGTCATGCTCGAGCGCCTGTCGTCGGAGATCGAGACCAGCGTCGGGTCCGAGCTGGAGGCGGTCATGGCCTCCGTGAGCCGGCTCCTGACCCGCGACCAGAGCCGGACCGCGCTCAATTAGCCGCCCGCCCGGTCAGGCGGCGGCGCGGCCGTCAGGCGACGGCCTCCTTCTTGGCGCTCACGTCGCCCGGAACCTCTTCGAGGAGCTGCGGATCGCGGGCCACGGTCCGCTCGGGGGGGAAGCGCACGGTCACCGTCGTGCCCTCGCCCAGCTCGCTCTCGATGCTCATGCCGCCGCCGTGCAGCTCCATGATCTTCTGGACGAAGGGCAGGCCGAGGCCGGTCCCCTCGTGGCCGCGGCTGAAGGCGCTCTCGACCTGGACGAAGGGCTCGACGACCTTTGCGATGTTCTCCCTGGCGATGCCGACCCCGGTGTCGCGGACCCGTATGAAGCAGCCGCCCCCGATCTCCTGGCCCAGGCTCACCGCCACCGTTCCCTGGTTAGTGAACTTGATCGCGTTGGAAATCAGGTTGATGACGACCTGGCTCACCAGGCGCGCGTCGGCCCGGATCGCCAGCAGGGTCTCGGGCAGGTCGAAGATCAGCTTGATGCCCTGCTCGGCGGCCTTGGTGCGGAACATGCGCCCGCTCTGGCGCAGGACCTCGGCCAGGTCGACGTCGGTCTCGTCGAGGGTCAGCTTGCCCGCCTCGGCCTTCGAGAGGTCGAGGATGCCGTTGATGATGCCCAGCAGATGGTTGCCGCTCTGGTGGATGTCGTCGACGTAGGCGCGGTAGCGCTCCGAGCCGAGGGGACCGAAGATCTGCATGGCCAGGATCTCGGAGAACCCGATGATGGCGTTCAGAGGGGTGCGCAGCTCGTGGCTCATGTTTGCCAGGAACTCGCTCTTGGCGTGGTTGGCCGCCTCGGCCTGCTCCTTGGCCTGGCGCAGTTCCCGCTCGGCCTGCTTGCGGTCAGTGATGTCTCGGGCGAAGAGGCAAGCGTAGGCCTGGTCGTCGAACTCCAGGTAGTTGGTCGTCACGTCCATGGGCAGGAGAAGGCCCGTCTTGGTCCGGTACTGCGTCTCGAAGCTCAGCGAGCCGGCCTCCTTCAGGGCCTGCCAGCTCTGCAGCCAGCGCCAGCGGGGCAGATCCGGGCTGACGTCCGAGATCTTGCGGCTCAGTAGCTCCTCGCGGCTGTAGCCGAGGCACTGGCAGGCCCACTGGTTGGCGTAGAGCAAGGCGCCGTCGGGGGCGACCCAGAAGGCCGCGATTGCGGCCCGGTCGACGGTGAACTGCGGCAGGCGCAGCGCCCTCTGGCGGGCGGTGTGCTGGCCGATGATGCGTTCCATGAAGAAGACCGCGACCATGGCCAGGGCGCTCATGGCCAGGCCCGAGATCTGGCCGGCCGAGCCGGCCATGGCCCAGCCCGGCGGGGCCATGAAGAGCTCGGCGGTGAAGTAGACCGCCATCAGGGTCGCCATGAAGGCGGTCAGCGCGGCGAAGAAGCCGACCCGCCAGTCCCCGTAGCGGCGCAGCAGGACGATGGACCCGCCGACCGCGAAGACGCTGATCACGACGGACGCGAAGAGGCTCAGGTTCATGCCACGCCTGCCCCGTCAAAGGCTGCGGCCCGGGTCGACTGCCTGGACACCATGCTCTCCCGCTACCGGGTTCCCCCCGGCCTTGGTCCTGCGTCAGAAATTAGGTAATAATCCTGAAATTTCAGTTACTCATTTACGGTAACGGCATTTAACGCTACAATAGATTTCATGGATTACTTATGTGTTATAAATCCTCAAGCAATCAACCAGAGGGTCAAATCTGTGTGACCGGCCCGGCAATCCGCCGGACCCGGGCCCCTCTGGCGCCTCGGCCAAAGGTCCAGGACTGCTATGGCAAAGGATTGAAATTACTGAACCCCGACCTTTTCCTGACACAGCCATTGCCGCCTTTTGCCACAACCCGAACGGGCGTTATTGCTTTACCTCTTGCGACTGGGAGAGAGGTAACCGTCATATGAATAGGACCGGATTCCGTGTATATGCCGAGTTCGTGGTTGACGCGTAGTTTAGAAAAGTTCCGCTCTCTTCAGATCTCACTGCCCCAGGTCGCATTGCCGAGCAAGACCGAGTCCCCGCGTCCGGACGACGTCGTCGCCGGCGCGTCCTTCGCGCGCCTGCGTTCCGGCGACCTGATGGAGATCGCCCAGGTCCTGCGGATCGAGGAGAACGACAACGGCATTCCCCACGTCCGCTTCGTGGTGACGATGCGCGACCGGAATGGCGAATACTCCGACGGACCCCGGACCCTTGGCCTGGAGGCCTTCAAGCGCCATTTCAACATCGATCCGCGTAAGGTGGCTCAGCCGGTGCGCTGGAAGCCGCCGACCCCGCGCCGGAAGGCCAACGGCTCTAGCTCTGATCCGGCTCCGAGACTTCGCTGGCCAGTGCGTGGCGGCGCAGCAGAGGCAGCTGGCAAAGCACGAAGGTCAGGGTCAGACCGCTGAGCCCGAGGGCCTTGAAGACCACCCAGAAATCGGTCGTCTGAGTCCGCCAGACCAGCTCGTTTAGGGCGCCCATCGCCACGAAGAAGGCTGCAAAGCGCCAGGTCAGGCGCCGCCAGCCGAGGTCGTCCATCGGCCAGGAACTTCCGAGCAGCGGCTTCAGGAGCGGACGCTTGAGCAACAGCCCACCGGCGAGGATTGCCGCGAAGAAGAGCTGCACGAAGGTCGGCTTCATCTTGATGAAGGTCTCGTCGTTGAGCGCCAGCGTAATCCCGCCGAAGACCGCGATCACCACCGCCGTGAACAGCGGCATGCGCGGGATTTGGCGCTCGACCACCGCCGCCGCCGCCACCGCGACAGCCGCCGCCAGGATGATGGCGGCGGTCGCGGCCATCAGGCCGGCGAAGAAGTAGACCGCCAAAAAGATCAATAGCGGCCCATACTCGATCGCGGGCTTGAACCAGACTGGAGGGCTCTTGGACATCGCGGCGGCGCTTGCTGGCTGCGGAAGGACCTTGTCTTGCCCCAGCGATATGGCGCCTCGCGCCCGATCAGGCAAGGCTCGTGGCGACGCCGGGCCCCCCGCCCCGGCTGCGGCGCCCGTCCCCCGGGGCCCGCCCCGACTTCAGACGCTGCCGATCCGGGGCTTGCCCTTGACCGGCGGTCCGATCTCCTTGTCGAGCGTCTTGGTGCTGTTCTCGGCGATGGCGATGCACTCGCTCAGCAGGCCGAGGATGCGGATGTTGTTCTCCAGCACCTGCTTGGCCTGCGGCTTGGGATCGTCGACGATCTTGGTCGCCCGCAGGATCATGTCCCGGCGGATCAGCGTCAGGATGTCTTCCAGCTTGTAGCCTTCGGGCTTGTCATCGGTGATCAGGAAATGGGTCATCGGCCGCAGTCCGTGGTCTGGTCTCTTATGCCCAAAAGCCTAGTCCTAATTGGTTGACTTGCCCTAAATGCCCGGCGGGCGACCGGCCGGCCCCGGAGGCCCGGGGGCGGCGGCCGCCCGCCCGCCGGATTCATGCCGCGGTTCCGGTCACGGTGCCGCCGCGCGCCGCCGCTCCCGGTTCAGGCGCCGGGCGATGGCCTCGACCGCCGCCCGCTCGCGCTGTCGGCACCACTCGTGGCTGCGGCCGACGAGGCGGCCGGCGGCCCTGAGGTTGAGGCCCAGGGCGATGCCGGTGACGACCACCACGTCCCGCCGCGCCTCCAGCCACAACAGCCAGTCGAGGACTCGATCCAGACGGTCGATCTCACGGGCCGACACCGGTTCCCGCGACCGGCCCCGGTCGTAGCCGTAGGCCTCGACGAACTCGCGCAGGACCTCGGGCATGTGGCTGCTGGGCCGGCGCGGCAGACCGTCCTTCGGCAGGGGCAGGCGCCGCAGGGTGTCCATGGCCTCGCGGATCCAGGCCCGGACGTGGCCCGCTTCCCAGACCCGGGGCTCGCCCGTCGCCTCGTCGATCGGATCCTCCGGCGGAGGCTCCCAGCCGCGGACCTCGACCCGGCGGCGCAGCTGGCCGCCCCGTCTCGAGACGACCGGCCAGGAGACCCAGGTCCGCGCGCCGCGTGGCGCCGTCCTCATCGGCGGCGCCTCCGCTCCGGGGCGGGGTCCTGACCACCGGACCGGGCTGCGCCGGGCTTCGGACCGAAGAGCTCGGCCTCGGCGGCCTCCCGGCGCGACAGGCCCAGGGCCCGCCGGATCGCCTGCTCCGACATCCCGCGGGACCGCTGCTGGGCCAGGAAGGCCTGGAGCCTAGTCGGCATGGGCCGCCGCCCTCGAGCCGGGCCCGGAGGGTTTCTTCCGGAGGTCGCGGCTGGCCTCGACCGCGACGACTCCGCGGGGATCGAAGGCCAGCCAGGGATAGTGCGGATGACGGACCAGGTTGCTGGCGATGCCCTTGAGCAGCTTGTGCGGGCGCCGCGACCTTCGGCGGCGGCGCTCCCGGCGGCGATGGGATGAGGAGATCATGGCGATTTTGTACGATTTTTTCGCTAATCTTGTCAACGAAATTTTCGTGTTGCATCGTACGTCTACATCGTACAATATGGCCGGCATGGCAGAGACCTCGGCAGCGGCTCGGAACCTCAAGCGCCTGCGCGAACGCAGCGGCCTTTCGGTGCGCGAGGTGGCTGCGGCCATCGAGCGGCCGGCCTCGACCTATGCCTCCTACGAAGACAAGTACCGCAAACCCTACCTGCCGCTGGAGCTGGCCAAGCAGCTGGAGGCGGTCCTGGTCGGCCGGGGCGCGCCGGCGATCACCAGCAACGACGTTCTGGCCCTTGCGGGTGTCACCCGAGCGCTCTTCGCGGGCGAGACCGCGGCGGCCGACGGCGAGCGGCCGGCCCTCGAGCGGGGCCCGCAGCGGCGCCGGCCCAGGGCCGCGGACACCGCCGCGGCCCTGGCCCCGATTCCCGAGCTCGATGTCCGGGCCCTGGCAGGCGGCGGCGCCATTCCAGACCTCGCCGATCCCCAGGCCATGGTCGCGGAGTGGCAGATCCCCTTCGATTTCCTGCGCAGCCACACCCCCGCGGCGCCGGCCTCGCTGCGCATCATCCGGGTCCACGGCGACAGCATGGTGCCGGACTTCCGGCCCGGCGAAAGGGTCCTGGTGAACACCGACGACCGCCTGCCCTCGCCGCCCGGCGTCTTCATCGTCTGGGACGGCTTCGGCCTGGTGATCAAGCGGCTGGAGGTGATCCCCTACTCCGAGCCGGCGACCGTCCGCCTGATTTCCGCCAATGCCGACTACGCGGTCTACGAGCGTCCCCTGGAGGACGTGACCGTCAACGGCCGGGTCATCGGCCGCTGGCAATGGACCTGAGCGCCGGCCCGGCGCGGGGCCGGGCTTCGGCCGAGCACGCGGGAAATTCGCACAGTCCAAGCTTTGACTTTTTGGCGATAATATCGTACGTCTCGGCAATGGTGTACGAAAAAATCTCAGACCAGGGTCCGACGGGCCGATATCCGGCCCGGGACCTCGCCGCGGAGCTGCGCTACGACGCTCTCCCGCCGGCGCTGTGGGACCGGCTTCGGCACCGGGATCCCCTCAAGCAACGCCTGAACCAGCTTGAAGGCCTGATGGCGGTGGCCCGCTGCGAGGCCCGTACGAGCTGCGCCGAAACACGCCGCGCCCGGGCGGCCGCGGACGGCACCGGCGAAGGCCTCGCGCTGCTCGAGCTCGGCTACCACCGGCGGCGCCACCGCCTGGCCCGGCGGGCCGCGGCCCGGATTCGCCTGCGCCTCGCCCTGCGGCGCCTGGAGGGCGCGCTTCAGGCGGCGGGCGGCGGCGGGTAGCGCCGCCCCGAGCGCCGCGGCCTCACCCGCCGTCGAGACGCTTGCGCAGGATCGGCCGGGTTTCCGAGCGGCGCAGGACTTCCTCGAAGCCGGCCGCGCGGAAGGCCGAAGCGAGCCCGGTCCAGGCGTAGACCGCCGGATAGGGGGTGGTCTTGGGATCGATGGGATAGCCCTCCAGGATCCGCCCGCCGCGCGCCCTGACGAAGTCGCCGGCGGCCTGCAGCAGCGCGCGGGAGACCCCGCGGTTGCGATGCGACTTGCGGACCAGGAAGCACGACAGCGACCAGACCTCCCGGTCGTCCACCGGCTTCAGAACCCGGGAGCGCTCGAGGCGCGGAAAGGCGGTGCGCGACGCGACCGAGCACCATCCGACCGGCAGGGCGCCGTCGTAGGCGATCAGGCCGGGCTCGGCCCCGGCTTCGAAGAGCGCCTTCATCGCCGCGCGGTTGCCGGCCCCGCCCTGGGCCTCGAACTCCCGCCGCTGCAAGCGCCAGAGCATGCACCAGCAGCCGCCGCAGCCGCCCCGCTCGCCGAGCAGCGCCTCGAAGTCGGGCCAGCGTTCAGCCGTGGCCGGCCGGATGTCCAGCGCCCCCGCCCCGAAGGGCGGCCGGGCACCGTCTCGCGGCTCGGCTCGCTTCTCGTCGACCATGGTCCCGCCTCGCCTCCCCTCGGTCGTCGCAGGTCCCCGCCCTTCGCCGGCAGTCTATGTTCACTTTATGTTCTTGTCCAGAAAAGCCCTTGCGCCGCCGCCGGCGGCTGGCGATCAATGGGCCGGGCCGCGGTCCGCCCGCGCCGCCCCGCAGGCCTGGAGGCAAAGAGCCGCGATGTCCTACCGACCGACCGTTCTGACCGAAGACCTGCACCGCTATCTGCAGGAGGTCTCCCTGCGGGAGCCCGCCCTGCTGGCGCGGCTGCGCGAGGAGACCGCCCGGCGCGACGACGCCGGCATGCAGATCTCGCCCGAGCAAGGCCAGTTCATGGCGCTCCTGATCGAGCTCACCGGGGCCGAGCGGGTCCTCGAGATCGGCACCTTCACCGGCTATTCCGCCCTGGCCATGGCCCTGGCCCTGCCGCCCGAGGGCCGGATCGTCGCCTGCGACGTCGAGCCCGAGACCACCGCCGTCGCCCGGCGCTACTGGGCGGAGGCCGGGGTCGCCGAGAAGATCGACCTGCGGCTGGCGCCCGCGCTGAAGACGCTCGACGCGCTCCTGTCGGAGGGCGCCGCCGAGAGCTTCGATTTCGCCTTCATCGACGCCGACAAGAGCAACTACGGCGCCTACTACGAGCGCTGTCTCTCGCTGCTGCGCCGCGGCGGCCTGCTGGCGATCGACAACGTGCTTTGGAACGGCAAGGTCGCCGACCCGGCGGCTCGGGATCCGGACACCGAAGCGATCCGCGCTCTCAATCTCCGGCTGCGCGAGGACCCCAGGATTTCCCTCTCGCTGGTGCCCATCAGCGACGGCCTCAGCCTGGCCCGAAAGCGCTAGCACCGCTGCGGTAACCGTCTGAAAAATCGATAAATCCAGCCATTAATCATGGTTAATACTTTCTTTAGGGAAAATTAATCCGATTTTCAGTCTTCCCTGTGAAACTCGATCCATGAGCCGGCCGGAAAGCCAGCCAATTTTGGCCCGACAGCCGCGGAAAAACCCTTGCCCAAGAAGGGGACGTCCCATGTGGAAGACGGTTATCACCACCGGTGCCATCCTCGCCCTCTCGGCCTCCGCGGCGTCTGCGGAGCCCCAGTGCAACACGCGCGACAGCGTGATCAAGCAGCTTTCCGACAAGTACCGCGAGGCTCCGGTCGCCCTTGGCGTCACGCACAACGGCGGTCTGATCGAGGTGCTGAGCACCGGCGAAGGCAAGACCTGGTCGATCATCATCACTTCCCCGCAGGGCATGAGCTGCCTGGTCGCCGCCGGCGAAGGCTGGCGCATGATGGACAAGATCGCCCTCGAGCCCGAGGCCTGACCCCGGCCGCGGCCCGGCGCGGCCGCAAGACCGACCTCCGCTCAATTGACCTCGATTGAGCGGAGACCGCTTGACCGATCCCGTAGCGACAGAGTTACGCCGCCGTCTTCAACCGGACCCAATCCGCCATCAAGGCCGCGACCCGAAAGCCGGGTGCAGGATCCGATCGCCGAGTCGGAGGCCGAGCCTGGCAGCCGTCCCGCCCGGCACCTCCAGAACGCCCTTGGCCGGCGCCCCGGAGCTGATCGAGGCCAGCGAAAGCGGCTCGGTCCGCTCGGCGATCCGCAGGATCGCGCCCTCCGCCGAAATGAACAGCATGTCGAGGGAGATGAGGGTGTTCTTCATCCACATCGAGACCTCCCGCGGCCGGGCGTAGACGAAGAGCATGCCCGCATCGGGCGCCAGCGCCTTGCGGTGCATCAGGCCCTGCGCGCGCTGCTCCGGAGTGACCGCCAGCTCGATGCGGAAGTCATGGCGGGCCCCGCCTGCGGTTACGATCGCCAGATCCCCTTCCGGAAAATCGACATCGGCGGCCGCCGGCGCGCTCACCGCCGGCGCCAGGACCACGGCCAGGAGCAGAAGACGGCACAGGGCGCGGCGGGCTGAGGACATGCCCCGGCTTATCGCCGAGCGCCCCGCCATGCAAGGGCAATCACAGGCCGGGCAAGGCCGCCGCGAGGCGCCGGACCTCGTCGCGGAGCGGACCGGGCCGGGGCGGATCCCGCAAGGTCGTGAACCAGCCCTCCGGCGGGTTGCGGCCGCGGCTGTGGCGCCAGGACAGGGCGCGCAGCACCGCCTCAGCCTCCGGCGGCAGCCGTCCGGGCACCTCGAAGCCGTTCAGCCGGGCCCAGATCCCGCTCCAGCAACGCGCCACCGACCAGGGATTGTAGCCGCCCCCGCCCAGGACCAGCCGCCGCGGCGCCAGCCCGGCCAGGGCCTCGACCGCGTCCCACAGCGCCCGGTTCGACAGGCCCAGGCGGCTCTGCGGGTCCTCCGCCAGGGCGTCGGCACCGCCCTGCAGGACCACCGCCTGCGGCGCGAAGCCTTCGGCCAGCGGCAGCACCGCGGTCTCGATCAGGAAGCCGAACTCGCTGTCGTTGGTCTCCGGCGGCAGCGGGAGGTTGCGCGCCCAGCCGCCGCCGAGGTCGGCGACCGAGCCGTAGGGCCCGCCGCCGCGCAGCGGCCAGCGCCCGGCCTCGTGCAGCGAGACCACCAGGACCCGGCCGTCGCCGCCGAGGGCGTCCTGGACCCCGTCGCCGTGGTGGGCGTCGAGGTCCAGGTAGAGAATCCGCTCCAGGCCGGCATCGAGCAGGGTCAGGATCGCCAGGACCGGGTCGTTGAAGTAGCAGAAGCCGCTGGCCCGGTCCGGCCGGCCGTGGTGCGTGCCGCCGGCCGGGCTGTAGACCGTCCCGCCGTCGAGAACCAGCTTCGCCCCAAGGATCGAGCCGCCGCAGGCCGTGGCCGGGCGCCGGAAAACCTCGGGGAAGACCGGATTGCCGTTGCAGCCCAGGTTGTAGCGCCGGCGCTCGTCCTCGCTGGCGGCCTGGCGGGCCTCCACCGCCTGCACCGCAGCGACGTAGTCCGGGTCGTGAAAGCGGGCGAGCTGCGCCGGGGTCGCGCGCGGGCTGTCGATGTAGGCCGCCTCCGGCAGCCAGCCCAGGCTGCGGCAAAGGTCGATGACGGTCGAGACCCGGGGAATCGACAGCGGATGGCGGCCGCCATAGGAGGAGCTGCGATAGATCTCGCTGCCGATCAGCTTGGGGCGGTCGAGCATGGCGGCTTCAGGCGACCGTCTTGCGCATGACCGAGGCCGCGATCACCAGCCCGCCGCGGGTCTCCCAGTCATGGCTATCGACCACGGCGTAGCCTTGGCTTTCGTAGAAGGAACGAGCGACGAGAGTGGCGATGATCTTGATCTCTCCATGCCCGGCTGCTGCGATGGCCGCTTCGGCGAGCCGCAGCAGCCGTCGCGCTATTCCCCGCCGGGCCCAGTCCGGGTGAACGTAGAGACCCACGACTTCGGCATCCTTGTAGGAGCAAAATCCAACGACGCCTTCGTTGGGGTCGGCGGCAATGAAGAAGCGCTCGCCGCCCTCGGTCATCGCACTCGCATAGCCCTCGGCGGTCAGCTTCGCCGCCCAGCTCTCGGTCTCCGCCGGGCTATAGGCCTGGGCTCCGAGCCGAAGGATCGCCGCCCGATCAACGGCAAGCAGCCCAGCGCCGTCGTCGGGCTGGCCCGGCCTGTAGATCAGGCGGTTCCCGTGTTCCGTTTCGGCGGTCATCATCCCTGCATTCGTCTAACCCCGGCTTGTCCGCGCGGCGCCGCGGCGCCTATAGTCTTGCCTGCCACCGGGGGAGCCGGTCAATCGGCTGAGAGGTCCCGCTTCCGGGACGACCCCTAAAACCTGATCCAGGTCATGCTGGCGCAGGGAGCGTGAAAGATGACCCCGTCCGGCGACCAGACCGCCCCCTCCATCGCCCTGCGCGACGCCCATCTGGCCTTCGAGGGCGAGGCGCTTTTCGAGAATCTGGCGCTCGACCTGCCGGCCGGGGAGATCACCTGCCTTCTGGGCCCTTCCGGCGTCGGCAAGTCGTCCCTGCTGCGCCTGCTCGCCGGCCTCGCCGAGGGCGCCGAGGGCCGAGTCGAGGACGGCGCCGGCCGCCCCCTGACCGGGCGGGTCGCCTATATGGCCCAGCAGGACCTGCTGCTGCCCTGGCTCAAGGTCCGCGACAACCTGCTGCTCGGGCCGCGCCTGCGCGGGGAGGCGGTGACGCCGACGCTGCGGCAGCGGGCGAGCGAGCTGCTGGGGCGGGTCGGCCTGGACGGCGCGGGCGAGGCCCTGCCCGAGGCGCTGTCCGGCGGCATGCGCCAGCGCTGCGCCCTGGCCCGGACGCTGATGGAGGACCGGCCGGTGGTCCTGATGGACGAGCCCTTCTCCGCCGTCGACGCCATCACCCGCCACGAGCTGCAGGACCTGGCCGCCGGCCTGCTGGCCGGCCGGACCGTCTTCCTGGTGACCCACGACCCGGCCGAGGCGCTGCGGCTCGGCCATCGGATCCACGTCATGGCCGGCCGGCCAGCCCGGCTCGACGAGGCCCTGCTGCCGCCGGGCGCCCCGCCCCGCCCGCTCGGCGATCCGGCCGGCGCCGGCCTGCTGGCCGAGCTGATGGCGCGGCTGTCCTCTGCCAAACAGGCAGGGGCCAAGCGGGCCGCTAAGCCCTCCGGGGGCCTGGAGGCCGCCGAATGAGAGCCCTGCGGCCCCTGGTCATCCTCTTCGTGCTGGTCTTGGTCTGGCAGGCCGTGGTCTGGCTGACCGCGGCACCCCACTTCATCCTGCCCGGCCCGCTCAGGGTCGGGGCGGCGCTGGTCGAGCGCTGGCCCTTCCTCTGGGGCCACGCCCTGGTGACCGCGTCGGAGATCGTCCTGGGCTTGCTGCTCGGCACCTTGCTCGGCTGTGTGACGGCGCTGACCCTGATCGCCATCCCGCCGGCGCGGCGCTGGCTGATGCCGGTGCTGGTGGTCAGCCAGGCGATCCCGGTCTTCGCCCTGGCCCCGGTGCTGGTGCTCTGGCTGGGCTACGGCCTGGCCTCCAAGGTCGCCATGGCGACCCTGATCATCTACTTCCCGGTGACCGCGGCCTTCTTCGACGGCCTCAGGCGCACCGAGCCCGGCTGGCTCGACCTCGCCCGCGCCCTGGGCGGCCGCCCGGCGCTGGTCCTCTGGCGCCTGCGGGTGCCGGCCGCCCTGCCGGCCCTCGGCTCGGGGGTGCGGATCGCGGCCGCGGTGGCGCCGATCGGCGCGGTGGTCGGGGAATGGGTCGGCTCCAGCGCCGGCCTCGGCTACCTGATGCTGCAGTCGGTCGGCCGCGGGAAGACCGACCTGATGTTCGCCGCCCTGCTGCTGCTCGCGGTCTTCGCGGTGTTGCTCTACGAGCTGGTCGACTGGTCCCTGAAGCGGGCGATCTACTGGCAGCGCGAGACCGCCGCAGCCTGAGGGTCACGGACCAGGCCCACAGCTTGGCACGACCCCTCACCCAGCTCCGGCTGGGGCTCGGCTGGTCGCCTCGCCAAGCCTCCGCATCCCTCTCCCGGTGGGCGAGGGATTCTCAAGGCGGCAACCGAAATTCCCTCTCCCTCGGGGAGAGGGTGGGGCCCGCCGCCGTCAGGCGGTGGGAGGGTGAGGGGTAGCGGCCCCGTCTGGGTTTGCTTGATCGCCCGTCAGGCGCGCGTCGCGCCTTGGTATCAGTCCTCCGGCGGCGGCAGGAGCTTGGGCTTGCGGCGGCTCTTGCCATTGCCGCCGCCCGATCCCAGGGCGCCTTCCAGGCGGGCGACGCGGCGGTCGAGGGCGCGCATCTCGGCGGCCAGGTCGCTCACCGAGTCGCCCAGCCGCTCGACCCGCTCGCCGATCACCGCCGCGGTCTGGACCGCGTCGAGGACCCGGTCGAACCAGCCGCTCATGCAGAGGCAGCCCGCTTCTTGGCCCGCTGCTCGGCGAGCTGGGCCTTGGTCTCCTCGACCGCATCGAAGGCCTTGTCGAGGGCGGCGTTGGCCCGCTGCATGGTCGACAGCGCGGTCTCGGCTAGGCGCTTTAGCGCGGCCTTCTGCTCGGCCGAGAGCTCGGCGTCCTCGGCCGGCGCCACGCCGTTCGGCTTGGCCCCGCCCTCCTGGGCCGCCTCGAAGTCGGAGAGCGCATTGCGCACTAGTTCGGCGACGCTCTTGCGCTGCCGCTTGGCCAGCCGTTCGACCCGAGCCTTTTCCTCGGGCGACACCAGTACGATCAGACGTTCCGTCTTCATCTCGGCCTCACATGTTCATGTATATGTACATATAGGCGGCGGTGGCAGCGATTGCAAGGGCGCTTTCGCGCCACCGCCCCGCCCCCGGGGACGAACGGCTACTTGGTGCCGTAGAGCCGGTCGCCGGCGTCGCCCAGGCCCGGCACGATGTAGCCGTGGTCGTTGAGATGCCGGTCGACCGCCGCGGTATAGATCGGCACGTCGGGATGGGCGCCGGCCAGGGCCTCGATGCCCTCGGGCGCAGCAAGCAGGCAGACGTACTTGAGGTTGGTCGCCCCGGCCCGCTTGATCCGCGCCAGGGCCGCCGCCGCCGAGTTGCCGGTTGCCAGCATGGGATCGACCACGATCACCTGACGGTCGCTCAGGTCCTCCGGCACCTTGAAGTAGTACTCCACCGGCTCGAGGGTCTCGGGGTCGCGGTAGAGGCCGATGTGGCCGACCCGGGCCGAGGGGATCAGGTCGAGCATGCCCTCGAGCAGCCCGTTGCCGGCCCGCAGGATCGAGATCAGCACCAGCTTCTTGCCTTCGAGGCGCGGCGCCTGCATGACCGCCAACGGGGTCTCGATCTCGACCTCGGTGAGCTTGAGGTCGCGCGTCACCTCGTAGGCGAGCAACAGGGAGATCTCCTTAAGGAGCTCGCGAAACTCCGCCGTGCTGGTGTCCTTGCGCCGCATCAGGGTCAGCTTGTGCTGGACCAGCGGGTGGTCGACGACCGTGGCCGCGCCCTGGTTCCCCATGCCCCTCTCCCGTTGACGTGCTGCCTGCGGCGCACTCTAGAAGAAGCATCGGCCCCTGGCGAGCCGCTTGCCGGGAGATCCGGTTGGAAAGCTGGTTATCAAGTGCACGGTGCGGAGAGCCACCCCCTCCCAACCCTCCCCCTCGATGGGGGAGGGTTGGGAGGGGGTGAGACCGCGACTTGCGAAACCGAGTCCCACCAACCTGTCCGAGCCGACAAAACACCGGCTGCGCGCTACTTGGCGATGCGCGCCTCTTCGACGGGATAGCCCAGGCCGTCCCGGTCGCCGAAGTTGTCGTTGTGGCACTGGTGACAGGCCTTGACGACGGGCACGCCCATGGGCGCGCCGTTGGGCGCGACGGCGTAGTAGTACCAGTCGTTGGTCTCGGGCGACTTGCCGGCCGCGGCCTTCTGCATGAAGAACAGCGGCCCGCGCTTGACCTTGCCCTTGTCGGTGACGGCGAAGGACTCCTTCGCGATCAGGGTGCCGGCGGGCATCTTGACGTTCTCCTCGGCATACTTGAGGTACTCCGCCGCGCCGACCTCGTTGACGTAGGTGAAAAGGAAGCGCCCGCCGTGGAAGCCGGGCGCGGCCGGCACCGTGCTGACCGGGGTCCAGTCCCGGTAGTTCTTGACGTGCTCGACCGGGATCCAGCGCTTCTTGCCCTTCTGGTAGCCGGCGTAGAGATCCGCCTTCAGGCAGTCGTAGACCTTCTGCGCCTCCTCGAAGCTCAGGTCTTCGCCGGGCTTGCCGGGATCGCAGGACGCCGCCTGCGCGCCCGCGGAGGCGAAGAGGAAGAGAGCGGAGGCGGAGGCCGCGACCGCGCCGAGAATCCTGTTCATTTTTTTGATCTCTCCATCTGAAGGTGAACTGATACGAGGCCTAACTGGCCAAAGCTGTTCAAAAGGCTCGCGCAGATGGTTGCAAAACCTCAAATAAAGCCCGATCACGGAGCTGTGAGTCCCGCCCTGCCCGACGCCGGCGCGGCCATGTCCAGCGACCTCGGCTGCCTTGTCTGGCATCCCCTCCAAGAGGCGAGAGGGTTCAGGGACCCGAAACCGATCCGGCGGCAAGAAAGCGGGCGCTGCGAGAGCCCTGGGCTGCTCCCGCCGGCCGAACGAGCCCGAGACACCGCCTCGAAAAACATAGCAAGGCGGCCGCCACGGTGCCGATCAAGGCGGCGCAACTTGCCGTGAAGCCGACTTGACTTCGGCCTACTCGGCGGCGCTCTGGTTAAGAAAGCGGACCCGGTTGCCTTCCGGCACGAAGAAGAGGTTGTCCGCGCCGCCGACCTCGGCATGACAGCCGTGGCAGAACGCGACCCGTGCCGAACCGGGCCCGCCGGTCTCGCCGAAGAGCGAGCCGTCCGGCATGATCATGCTGTAGCGCCAGTCGTTGTTGGCTGGGCTGAAGCCCGGTGCCATCTTCTCCATCAGGAACAGCGGACCGCTGAAGACGTCGCCGCGGGCCGTGACCGCGAAGCTGTCCTTGGCCAGCAGCGCGCCCTGGGGCATCCGGCCGGCGTCCTCGAAGCTCCCATAGGCCTTTGCCAAGGCGTTGGCGTAGTTGTTCACGAAGCGCTCCCCGTGAGTCGCAGAGCGGTAGGGCACGCGGTTGTAGCGGCGCCAGCCGCGATAAGTCTTGGAGGTCGCGTCGCCGGAGAGCCCGTAGGCCGCGATCATGGTGTTCAGGATCCGGGCATAGATGGTCATGGCATCCTGCCCGGTCAGGTCGGCCGGCCGCTCGACCCGGAAGTGCCGGGTCGGCTGCACGGACTCCACCGCGCTCGGCCGGTCTTGGGCCGAGGCCGTCGCGGTCGGGCCGATCAGGAGAAACGCCACCAAGAAGCCGCCGAGCGCGCCGCTTTGAACAGGGAACCTCTTGCCTCGCGAAGCTCGTGCGTCCCGCATGGATCAGTCCGCCTGTTCGACTGTCTGCGGCACCGCAGCGGCTCGTGGTCTGCGGACGCCGGGTCACCCCCTAACTTAGGATCGGCGGCGGACCGCGCCGCATCACATGACATCACGAGGCCTTGAAAGCCGGGCGCCGACATAGGGCCGGGCCGGGAGCCCTTGAGACGTCGCAGAAAGATGTGGCGAAAAGGCTTGATCTGCCGGGATCTTCAGCCGATATTCCAAACCGTACCAAATTGGTAGGAATTGGAGTATCCGGATGTTCCGGCTCAACCGCCTGACCGATTATGCGGTCGTGGTTATGGCCCAGATGGCCCTGCGCGACAAGGCCACGATGACCGCCAGCGAGATCGCCCGCGACACCGGCGTCCCCTTGCCCACCGTGGCCAAGGTTCTGAACGCCCTGGCCCGGGACGGGCTGATCGTCTCGCAGCGCGGCGCCGCCGGTGGCTATGGGCTCAGCCGCCCGGCCGCCGAGATCGGCGTGGCCGACATCATCCAGGCCATCGAGGGGCCGATCGCGCTCACCGCCTGCGTCGACGGCAGCACGAACCACTGCGACGTTGAGGACCTCTGCCCGATGCGCGGCGGCTGGGACAAGGTGAACCGGGCGATCCGCGGCGCCCTGGACAGCGTGACCCTGGCCGACATGGCGGGCCCGGTCCTGGGCTTCGAGGAGCGCCAGGCAGCCGAGGATCGCCTGCAGGCATGATCCACAAGGCCGCAGCGCCGTAGGCAAGAAGAGATCGAAGACTGCAAGGTTACGGAGAGCAACGAGATGGTCGCCAGCGTCGAGACTGTGACCCAGGTCCAGGAGATTTCGGGCGAGAAGTACAAGTACGGCTTCGTCACCGAGATCGAGCAGGACCGGGCGCCCAAGGGCCTGGACGAGGATACCGTCCGCTTCATTTCGGCCAAGAAGCAGGAGCCGGAGTGGCTCCTGGCCTGGCGGCTCAAGGCCTACCGGCACTGGCTGGAAATGCCCGAGCCCAAGTGGGCCAAGGTCGACTTCCCGCCGATCGACTACCAGGACGCCTACTACTTCGCCGCGCCGAAGAACACCGAAAAGCCGAAGAGCCTGGACGAGGTCGACCCGGAGCTGCTGCGCACCTACGAGAAGCTCGGCATTCCGCTGCGCGAGCAGGAGCGCCTGGCCGGCGTCGCCGTCGACGCGGTCTTCGACAGCGTCTCGGTCGCGACCACTTTCAAGGCCAAGCTGGAAGAGGTCGGGGTGATCTTCTGCTCGATCTCCGAGGCGATCCAGACCCACCCCGAGCTGGTCCGCAAGTACCTCGGCAGCGTCGTGCCCTACGGCGACAACAAGCACGCCTGCCTGAACTCGGCCGTCTTCACCGACGGTTCCTTCGTCTATATCCCCAAGGGCGTGCGCTGCCCGATGGAGCTCTCGACCTACTTCCGGATCAACGCCGAGAACACCGGCCAGTTCGAGCGCACCCTGATCATCGCCGACGAGGGCTCCTACGTGAGCTACCTGGAAGGCTGCACCGCGCCCATGCGCGACGAGAACCAGCTCCACGCCGCGGTGGTCGAGCTGATCGCGCTGGACGACGCCGAGATCAAATACTCGACGGTGCAGAACTGGTATCCCGGCGACGAGAACGGCAAGGGCGGCATCTACAACTTCGTCACCAAGCGCGGCGCCTGCCGGGGCCGCAACTCGAAGATCTCCTGGACCCAGGTCGAGACCGGCTCGGCCATCACCTGGAAGTACCCGAGCTGCATCCTCCAGGGCGACAACTCGGTCGGCGAGTTCTACTCGGTCGCGATCACCAACAATCTGCAGCAGGCCGACACCGGAACCAAGATGATCCACCTGGGCAAGAACACCTCCTCGCGGATCATCGCCAAGGGCATCTCGGCCGGCCGCTCCCAGAGCACCTACCGCGGCCTGGTCAAGATCTCGGCCAAGGCCGAGGGCGCGCGCAACTACACCCAGTGCGATTCGCTGCTGGTCGGCGACCGCTGCGGCGCCCACACCGTGCCCTACATCGAGAGCAAGAACCGCCGCGCCAAGGTCGAGCACGAGGCGACGACCTCCAAAATCAGCGAGGACCAGCTCTTCTATTGCCGCCAGCGCGGGATCTCCGAGGAGGACGCCGTCGCCCTGGTGGTCAACGGCTTCTGCCGCGAGGTCCTGCAGCAGCTGCCCATGGAGTTCGCGGTCGAGGCCCAGAAGCTGGTCGGCATCAGCCTGGAAGGCAGCGTCGGCTGACGCCGGGGCGCAAGCGCAGGAGAAGACGGAACACAATGCTGGACATCAAGAACCTTCACGCCACGGTCGACGGCAAGCCGATTCTTAAGGGCATCGACCTCTCGATTGCGCCGGGCGAGGTCCACGCCATCATGGGGCCCAACGGCTCCGGCAAGAGCACCCTGGCCTACATCCTCACCGGGCGCGAAGGCTACGAGGTGACCGAAGGACAGGTCCTCTTCGAGGGCCAGGACCTGCTGGAGCTGGAGCCCGAGGCGCGGGCAGCCGCCGGCGTCTTTCTGGCCTTCCAGTACCCGGTGGAGATCCCCGGCGTGCCCAACACCACCTTCCTCAAGGAGGCCGCCAACTCGGTGCGCAAGGCGCGCGGCGAAAAGGAGCTCGACGCCCTAGGTTTCCTGAAGTTCGTCCGCGAGAAGACCAAGGCCCTGGGGATCAGCGACGAGATGCTGAAGCGGGCCGTCAACGCCGGCTTCTCCGGCGGGGAGAAGAAGCGCAACGAGATCCTGCAGATGGCGGTCCTGGAGCCCAAGCTGGCGGTGCTCGACGAGACCGACAGCGGCCTCGACATCGACGCCCTCAAGACCGTGGCCGACGGGGTCAACGCCCTGCGCGGCCCGGCGCGCTCCATGCTGGTCATCACCCATTACCAGCGCCTGCTGGAGTACATCGTGCCCGACCGTGTCCATGTCCTGGCCCAGGGCCGCATCGCCAAGTCGGGCGGCAAGGAGCTGGCGCTGGAGCTGGAGGAGAAGGGCTACGCCGAGTTCACGGCGGCGGCCTGAGGGCGACGGGCGAGAGACCGATGGCAAAGACCATGACCGACACGACCGCGCTCCAGCCCTACCTGGCGCACCATGAGGCCCTGCAGGCGCGAGCACAGTCTGCGGGCTGGCTCGGCGGCCTCCGCGACCGGGGGATGCGGCAGCTGGCCGAGGCCGGCCTGCCGACTCCGCGGCTCGAGGCCTGGAAATACACCAACCTCCGCCCGCTGCAGAAGCACGACTTCGCAGCGGCACCGGCCGAGAGCGACGACGTGCAGATCGACCGCATCCCCTCGCTGCAGCCGGCGGCGGAGACGACCCATCGCCTGGTCTTCGTGAACGGCCGCTTCCGCGACGATCTCTCGCATTTGGGGTCGCTGCCCGCGGGCGTGACCGTCGGCAGTCTGGCCGACCTGCTCCGCGACCAGCCGCAGCGGCTCGAACCGCACCTCGGCCAGCTCGGCCGCCTCGAGCAGCTGCCGATGTTGGCGCTCAACACGGCCCTGATGGAGGACGGCTTCGTCCTGCTGCTCGATGACGGTGTGGTCCTGGCCGAGCCGATCGACGTCGTCTTCATCGCTGCTGCCGACGCCCGGGCGTTGGCCTTCCACCCCCGCAACCTCCTGGTCCTGGGGCGCGACAGCGAGGCCACGGTGCTGGAGCACCACGCCGGACAGGGCACGCAGGCGACGCTCTCCAACCTGGCCACCGAAGGCTGGATCGGCCCCGGCGCTCGTCTGCGGCACTACCGCAAGCAGGAGGAGACCCGCGCCGCCTTCCATCTCGCCTCGGCCCAGCTCCGGCTGGCGCGGGACGCCAGCTACGATTCCTTCGTGCTCTCGACCGGCGCCCGCCTGTCGCGCAACGAGGTCAAGGTCGAGCTGGCCGGTGAAGGCGCGGAGTGCCATCTCAACGGCGCCTACCTGATGCGCGGCGAGCAGCACTGCGACACCACCACGGTGGTCGAGCACAAAGTGCCGCACACCACCTGCCGAGAGATGTTCCGCGGCGTGCTCGACGACTCGGCCCGGGCGGTCTTCCAGGGCCGGATCGTGGTCGAGCCGGACGCCCAGAAGTCCGACGGCCATCAGCTCTGCCAGACCCTGATCCTCTCCGACCGGGCCGAGATCGACGCCAAGCCCGAGCTCGAGATCTACGCCGACGACGTCAAGTGCAGCCACGGCGCGACCGCGGGCGAGCTCGACGACGCCGCGCTCTTCTACCTGCGCTCGCGCGGCATCCCGGAGGCTCGGGCCCGGCACATCCTGATCGAGTCCTTCCTGGGCGAAGCGGTTCAGCGGATCGCGGCCGAAGGGCTCTGCCCGGCCCTGCTCAGCAGCGTCGCCAACTGGCTTGCCCAGACCCACGACGAGACCCACGGAGAGGCAGCATGACCGGCATCGCCATGAAGGTCGGACCGGGCCACAATTCCGGCACCGGCTTCGACGTTGAGCGGATCCGGGAGGACTTCCCGATCCTGGGGCGGCAGATCTACGGCAAGCCCCTGGTCTACCTGGACAACGGCGCCAGCGCCCAGAAGCCGCGGGCGGTGATCGATCGCCTGCGCCAGGTCTACGAGGAGGAATACTCCAACGTCCACCGGGGCGCCCACTTCCTCAGCAGTCTGGCGACTGACGCTTTCGAGCAGGCGCGCAGCACCACCGCGGCCTTCATCAACGCGGCCAGCGACGAGGAAATCGTCTTCACCCGCAACGCCACCGAGGCGATCAACCTGGTCGCCCACAGCTACGCCGGGGCCTTCCTCGAGGAAGGCGACGAGATCGTGATCTCGGCCATGGAGCACCACGCCAACATCGTGCCCTGGCAGCTGCTTCGCGACCGCCTGGGCCTCGTCCTCAAGGTCGCACCGATCAGCGACCGGGGCGAGCTCCTGATGGAGGACTTCGAGCGGCTGCTCGGGGCCCGGACCCGGCTGGTCGCGATCACCCACTGCTCCAACGTGCTCGGCACCGTCAACCCGGCCAAGGAGATCATCCGCCTGGCCCATGACCGGGGCGTCCCGGTGCTGCTGGACGGCGCCCAGGCGGCGGTCCACGGCAAGGTCGACGTGCGCGACCTCGACGTCGACTTCTACGCCTTTACCGGCCACAAGCTCTACGGACCGAGTGGAATCGGGGTGCTCTACGGCAAGGCCGAGCTGCTCGACAAAATGCCGCCCTACCAGGGCGGCGGCGAAATGATCGAGACCGTCAGCTTCGAGAAGGCGACCTTCAAGGCCGCACCGCACCGCTTCGAGGCCGGCACCCCGCCGATCGCCCAGGCCATCGGGCTGGGCGCTGCCATCGACTACGTGACGGGGCTGGGCATGGAAAACATCGCCCGGCACGAGGCCGAGCTCCTCGCTTACGCCAACGAGCGGCTGGCCGAGATCGCCGGCCTGCGGATCCTCGGCCAGGTGCCCGGCAAGGCGGCTATCGTCTCCTTCGTGGTTGACGGCATCCACTCCTACGACGTGGCGACGATTCTGGACCGGGCCGGGGTGGCGGTGCGGGTCGGCCATCACTGCGCCGAGCCGCTGATGGCGCGCTTCGGCGTCGACGCGACCTTGCGGGCCTCCTTCGGTCTTTACAACACCCGCGCCGATGTCGATACGATGGTTGCGGCGCTCCACAAGGCCAAAGCGGTTTTCGGCTGATCCCGGGGGTTTCATGACACTGGAGAAGTATCAGGAGTTCGCGGAAACGCTGGAGGCCATCGACGACGAGGAGATGCGCTTCGAGTACATTCTCGACCTGGCCAAGCGGCATCGGGACGATCCCTTCCCCGAGGCCTGGATGACCGAGACGAACCTGATGCACGGCTGCATGTCGAAGGTCTGGATCGTCGACCGTCCGAAGGACGGCCGGCACTACTTTCGCGGCCATTCGGATGCCGCCATCGTCAAGGGCCTGGTGTCGATGATGGCCGAGGCCTTCAGCGGTCTGACCGGCGAGGAGCTCCAGGCCCTGACCCTGGACCATATCCGGCGGCTGAACCTGGGCGCCCTGACCATGCAGCGCCAGGTCGGCATGATGGCCATGCTCAAGCACCTGCAGAAGCTCGGCCGGTCGGAGGACGGCCTGGTCGAGGCGCCGGGCGCGGTCGAGAGCTCCCTTCGGGCATGAGGAGGCTGTGACGATGTTCCCCGGCTATTTCGGCGCCAGCCCGAGCGAGACCGAGGGCCTGACCGCCAGGGCCGGCACGCCGCTCGACCCGGCGGCCAGCCCGGTCGCGACCCGGGAGGCCGTGATCGATGCGGTCCGCGAGGTCTACGACCCCGAGATCCCGGTTAACATCTACGAGCTGGGCCTGATCTACGATCTCCAGGTCGAGGCCGACGGCAGCGTCCTGGTGACCATGACCCTGACCGCCCCGGCCTGCCCGGTGGCTGGCGAGATGCCCCAGCAGGTCGCCGACGCCATCGCCGCGGTCGCGGGCGTCGGCGAGGTCCAGGTGACCCTGACCTGGGAGCCGGCCTGGACCAAGGAGCGGATGTCGGAGGACGCCCGCCTGGCCCTGGGCTTCTTCTGACCCCATATGAGCATCAGCGAGTAAGAGATTGATGGAACCCATGTCCAAATCGATGATCACGCTGACCGAGGCGGCCGCCGAGCGGGTCCGTTCGCTGATTGCGCGGTCGGAGAATCCGGTCCTCGGGCTGCGGGTCGGGGTCAAGACCCGCGGCTGCTCCGGCCTCAGCTATTTCGTCGAATACGCCGAAGAGCAGAAGAAGTTCGAGGACGTGGTCGAAGACAAGGGCGTCAAGATCTTCATCGACCCGACGGCCGTGATGTTTCTGATCGGTACGGAAATGGACTATGTCGAAGACAAGATCCAATCGGGCTTCGTCTTCAATAACCCCAATGAAAAGAACCGCTGCGGCTGTGGTGAGAGCTTCAGCGTCTGAGCCTTCGCGCCGATCCGCCGGCGAAGGGTTCGGGACGTGACCGGGGGCGACGACCTGCCTCGCCGGTGCCTCGTGGCGCGGGTCGCCGAGCTGACCCGACTCGCCCGAGACATCACCCTGCTGCGGCTGGATCCCGGCGCCGCCGGCGCCTTCCGCTTCCGCGCCGGTCAGTACGCCCGGCTGTCCTTCGGCGACCTGCCGCCGCGTGATTACTCGATCGGCAGCCGCCCCGACGAGGCGCTGCTGGAATTCCACATCCGCGATACCGGCGACGGGGGCTCCAGCTCCTATGTCGCCGAGATCCTGCGCGAAGGCGACTCGGTCGGCCTCGAAGGTCCTTATGGCGAGGGCTTCCTGCGCGAAGCCGATCCTCGCCCGATCCTGGCCATCGCCGGCGGCGCCGGACTGGCCCCGATGAAGTCCATCGTCGAGACCCTGCTCGCCGGCGGTGCGACCCAGGAGATCCTGCTGTATTTCGGGGTACGGCGGGACGCCGACGTCTACCTCGAGGGCGCGCTCGAGGCGCTGGCCCGGCGGTACCGCAACTTCGGCTTCCACATCGTCCTCTCCGAGGCCCCGCCGGGCAGCGGCTTTCGTCGCGGCCTGGTCTCCGATGCGGTCGCCGAGGACCTGGACGACCTGGGCCGCTATACGGCCTATGTCGCCGGACCCCCGCGGATGGTCGAGGCCACCCGCAGCCTCCTGACCCGGCGCGGCCTGCCCCTCGACCGAATCTACGCCGATCCCTTCCTTGCCAAGGCCGATCTTCTGCCCCAGGGCGGCTCCTGAAGGCGGCCATACCGGCAACCTTGCGCGCCGCAGGGCCCGCGACCGGGGCTGAGCGCAACGACGACTGAGATCGGCACCCCAGCATCTCGACCGAGACGTGTCCGGCCTTGGAGCGGTGCCCAAGGCCCGTTCCGATCCAGCATTGCCGTGCAATACTTGATTAACCTTAATAGAAAATAACTAACTAATAAATGATCCTTAAAACTAAACATGCTTAATATTCTTTATCGTTTGTGCCTAATCCTATCGTCTAGAGACATCCTTAAGTGGTTTTTAACTTTTCTAATTAAGTATTCCCCTTCGATTACGTTCGTCGGAGGGAAGAGGCAAGATGTTGAAGAACCTTCGAGCTATCGCCAAGTGCGCGTTCGCCGCGGCCGCCGAGGCGACGGCGGCCGAAGGTTCGCTTCCGAGGCCCGAGGGGCCGGAGGCATCCGAACCCGGTGCGCGCGCCAGCGCGTGAGTGCCGGGGGGATCGAGCCGATTCCAGACGTACTGACTCAACCCGTTGGCCCGGGAGGTTAGCTCCCCGGCCTTCTACGAAGGAGATGGGAGCCGCTCGTCGCCATCGAGGTGATGGAGCCCCGGAGCCAAGCTAGATGTCTGTCGCAATCAACATCTCACAGTTTGCGATCCTCGTGTTCGCCGGTCTGGTCGTCTGGGCGGCGGTCACCGACGTCCGCAGCTTCCTGATCCCGAACCGGATCAGCGCAGCCATCGCTTTGCTCTATCCGGCCTATGTCATCGCCGCGCCCCAGCCCATTGACTGGACCGGCGCGCTGATCGTTGCCGGCGCCACCCTGGCGGTCGGCTTCGTGATGTTCGTGATCACCTTTCGCGGCAGCTCGCTCATGGGCGCCGGCGATACCAAGCTCCTCGCCGCCTGCGCATTGTGGGCCGGACCCGGCTTGATGCTCGAGCTGGTCGTCATCATGGCCCTGGCCGGCGGCGTCATCGCGATCTTCACCTGGCTGCGTCATCGGCCCGCCGCTGCGACCTCGAACCTCGCGGCGACGGCCAACGGAGTCATGACGTTTCTGCGCATTCCCTTTGTGAGGCTGCCCTACGGCCTGGCGATCTGCTCAGGCGCACTTTACGTGGCGGTCGGCTTACTTCTTGGAGTCTAAGCAATGTCGATGAGGGTCATCGTCCTGGTCGGAGTCGCCGTCCTCCTCGCTGGCGGCTCGATGCTCATGATGAAGAACATGATGAACCGGCCCGATCCACAGATCGCCGTGCCGGCGCCGAAGCCGACGCACGAAACCTTCGTGCTGGTCGCGGCACGCAATCTGCCGACCGGGACGCTCGTCAACGAACGGGACCTGCGCTGGCAGGCCTGGCCCGACGAGTCGCTCGCCAACAGTTATCTGGTCAAAGGCGAGTTCGACAGCGCCGAACTGCACGGCGGCGTCGTCCGCGACGGGATCCTCGAGGGCCAGCCGATCGCCCAGGCCCGGGTGATCAAGAGCGGCGAGCGCGGTTTCCTTGCCGCCGTCCTGCAGCCCGGGTTTCGCGCCAAGTCGATCAAGATCGGCGCGGCCACCGGCGTTGCCGGCTTCATTCATCCGGGTGACCGGGTCGACATCATCCTGTCGCACACCATCCGCACCCAGGACAACAAGCGGCGCCGGGCCAGCGAGACGATCCTGGAGAACGTCAGGATCCTGGCGATCGACCAGCGCACCGACGATCAGGACGGCCAGCCCAAGATCGGCAAGACCATCACCTTGGAGCTGACAGCCAAGCAGGTCGAGGTGACCACGGTGGCGCAGTCCCTGGGCAGCCTCTCGCTCAGCCTGCGCAGCTTGGCCGAGGACCAGGAACAGCTCCGGCAGATGGCGGCGGGCGAACTCGACCCGGACGAGCTGCAGGAGGGCCCGGCACGTCCGGCGCGCACCTACACCTGGGAGAACGAGGTCAGCCTGCTCGTTCCCTGGGCCAACTCCGAGGGCCTGACGGTCGCCCGCGGTTCCGAAGTCATGCGTATCTCAAGCAACGGCAAACAAGAAATGCTCAGCACCGGCGGTAGTTCGTCGGACAGCGACGGGGAAGGCGCTCCCGGTGAAACCCAGTCGGCGGAGGCGCCCGAATGATCACTACAACCAACACCAAAGCCAGAGCCCTGCTCGCCGGCCTAGCGGTCCTGGCGGCAGCCCTCTGGTCCGAACCGACGGCCGCGCAGAGCGATCGGATGGAGCTGGAAGTCGACGAAGGCCAGGTCATCCGCCTTCCCCGGCCCGCCCAGAACGTGTTCATCGGTAATCCGAAGGTCGCTGATGTCACGGTCATGTCGCCGCGCATCATCTACGTCTTCGGCAAGCGGCCGGGCGGAACCACGTTCTACGCGATCGACGCCAACGAGCGGATCATGACCAAGCGAGAGGTCGTGGTCGGCCACAACCTTGCCCGCCTCCGCGAAGAGCTCAATCGGATCATGCCCGACGGCCAGATCCAGGTCGCCTCGGTCAACGGCGGCATCGTGCTCCGGGGCGAGGTCGAGACCGAGCGCCAGTCCGAGGACGCCAAGCTGCTGGCCCAGCGGTTCCTCACAGACGACGAAGAGCAGGTCGTCAACAGGCTTCGCGTGACCATGCCCAACCAGGTCTCGATCCGGGTGCGGGTCGCCGAGGTGACCAAGAACCTCCTGGAGCAGCTGAGCATGAGCTGGGAGAACTTCTACGACGGTCAGTTCCTACTGGGCGTGGCGACGGGCAACCCGGTGCTGCTGAGCACCGCGGCCGGCTCCGCCGCACTGAGCCCGCCCCTGTCCAATGACTCCACCTACATCACCCGGACCGGCACCGAGGTCGATTCCATCTACGGCGGCGAAGACTTCGGCGACTTCGACATCAACGGCGTCATCGATATCCTCTCCGAGGACGGCCTGGTCACCATCCTGGCCGAGCCGAACCTGACCGCCGTCTCGGGCGAGACCGCCAGCTTCCTGGCCGGCGGTGAGTTCCCGATCGCCATCGCCACCGACGACACGATCACCATCGAGTTCAAGGAGTTCGGCGTCAGCCTGGCCTTCACCCCGACGGTCCTGGACGACCGCAGGATCAGCCTCCTGGTCCGTCCGGAGGTCAGCGAGCTGGCGACCGAGAACGAGGTCACGGTCGGCAACTTCGTGGTCCGCGCCCTCTTCGTGCGACGGGCGGAGACCACGGTCGAGCTGGGGTCGGGCCAGAGCTTCGCGATCGCCGGCATGCAATTCGAGAACTCCAGCTACACCCTGGACAAGACACCGGGTCTGGCCGACATCCCGATCCTGGGTGCGCTGTTCAGCAGCAAGCGCTTCCAGCGAGACGAGACCGAGCTGGCGATCATCGTCACCCCCTACCTGGTGACGCCGAGCAACGTGCGCCTGGCGACACCGATGGATCGCTACACCCGTCTGCGCCAGCCGCCGCGGGGCAGCTCGGACGCCGTGCCGGTGGCCCGCAAGACGGTGCCCCTGCGGCCCTCGGTCGGAGTCGCCGGCCGTCCGGCCAACGCTGCCGGCTTTATCGTGGAGTAAGTCATGACCATCAAGCAACGCTTCCTCACTCGTACACTGCTGCCGGTCCTGGCCTTGCTCCCGATGACCGCCTGCGCCGGCTTCGACGGCAGCATCAACGAAGGGCTCCTCCCTCTGGCGTCCTGGAGTCCCACGGAATGGGATGCCCCCGCCCAGGCGGAGTGGGTCCGGCTTCGACATCGCGTCGCCTTCGGCAGCGATTCCATGGAGCTTGACCGGGTCGAGCGGGAGCGCCTCGCGGCCTTCCTGCAGGAATCCAAGGTGACCGCACGAGACGACGTCTTCGTTTCGGCGCCGCGCGCGAGCGACGGGACGATCGATCCCACCGATCTCGCCCGGCTGGATGCGATCCGCGGCGAGCTCAGGATCCTCGGCCTCAACGTGCAGGAGGGCGCCGACGATCCCCTGATCGCCCCTGACAGCATCGGCATCGTGATCCGCCGGGCCGTCGTCATGATGCCGGATTGCGAAGCCGAGGAAGCGATCATTCCCGGTGTCCGGCCCGAGCTCCGCGTCGGCTGCGCGACCGCCTACAACCTGGGCGCCATGGTGGCCTTTCCGGAAGACCTGATCGAGGGCCGCGGCCTCAGCCCGGCAGACGGCACCAAGGGTGCGACCTCGGTCGAGCGCTACCGGACGGACAAGGTCAAGAAGATCGAGAGAGAGAGGACGAGCGACCTATGAGCATCGCGGAACAAACCAGCCTGCCTGAAACGGCAAGCAGCGTGAATGCGGACTGCGTCGCCTTCGTCAATGACGGACAGACGCACAACGTGGTCGCGGGCGTGCTCGGGGACATGTTCACCACCCCCCTGGTGCTCGACGGCGGCACGAAGGAGTCCCTGCAGTATCTGATGGAGGTGATGACGCCTCCGCGGATCATGATCGTCGACCTGGGGGAATCCAATGCCCCCCTGGCGGCAATGCTGTCGCTGACCACCGCCTTCACCGACGAGACCAAGCTGATCGGCATCGGCACGGTCAACGACGTCAGCCTCTATCGCGAGCTGATCGGCGCCGGCGTCTCCGACTACCTGGTGAAGCCGGTCACCGAGAAGGCCCTGACCGCCGCCATCACGCGGGCGCAGCAATCCGCGCAGCCGGTCCAGGAAGCGACCCAGGCCGACGCGCAGGAGACCAAGCGCATCGCCGTGATCGGGTCGCGCGGCGGCGTGGGCGCCAGCACGGTCGCCGTGAGCCTGGCCTGGATCTTCGGTGAGGAGCGGAAGAAGAAGACGGTGCTGCTCGATCTCGACCTCGAGTTCGGGACCGTCGCGCTGGCTCTCGACCTGGAGCCGACGCGCGGCCTGCGGGAGGCGCTGGAGACCCCGGCGCGGATCGATAGCCTGTTCATCTCCAGCGCCATGGCCAAGGTCAGCGAGCACCTCAGCGTGCTCGCGACCGAGGAGACCCTGCGCCTGGAGACCAACTTCGACCCCTCCGCCATCGATGTCCTCTTCGAGGCCCTCAGCCGGGGCAATGAATGCGTCGTCATCGACCTGCCAAGGCCGGCCTTCGCCGTGCGCGAGCGGGTGCTGCAGCAGGCCACCGACGTGATCCTGGTGACGGAGCTCACCCTGGCCGG
Source organism: Kiloniellales bacterium (assembly GCA_030066685.1). NCBI lineage: Bacteria > Pseudomonadati > Pseudomonadota > Alphaproteobacteria > Rhodospirillales > Kiloniellales bacterium. The sequence continues at coordinate 85,718 of JASJBF010000019.1, forward strand.
TCTGCGGGATTCCATCCGGATCCTCAGCTCGGTGGACGAGGCGGCGCCAAACGTGCCAGTCACCGTGATCGCCAACCGCTCCGGCGGCTCGCACGAGGCGGTCAAGAAGGCCGAGTTCCAGAAGGCCCTGGGCCGCAAGGTCGACTTCCTGATGCCCGAGGACTCCAAGGCCTTCACCAAGGCCGCCAACAGCGGCAAGCCGCTGGTGGTCTCGGCCAAAAGTAGCAAGGCGGTGAAGCTGATCCGCCAGGTTGCCGACAAGCTCGGCGCCGAGGAGGAGCCCAAGGCCCCGACCAAAGGCAAGGGCAAGGCCAAGGCGCCGGCGGCCGGCAAGAAGATGTCGTTCAGTCTGTTCAAGAAGAAGCCAAAGTAAGGCCGGGTCGACGTCGAGCCGGTTCAACGAGAGCTAGGTAAGGCTGCAATATGACTGCAATTCCACGGACCAACGGCGCTGGACAGCCTCAACGTCCCCAGGGACCGGGCGGCGGAGATCAGGGAACGGACCTGTCGCCGCACCTCGAGCGGCTCAAGCCCGTCGTTCTCGAAGCCTTCGCCGACGACGACGTCAGCAAGCTGCCCCGGCCGCAGCTGGCGATTCGCATGGGCGAGATCGTCACCGCGGCCCTGGACCAGGGCGAAGAGCACGTCGACCTCCTGACCCGCCGGCTGGTGGTCACAGAGCTGATCAGCTGGCTGCTCCAGGCGGGGCCCTCGGCCGCCGGGCCGATGTCCCCCAGCGGCGGCGGTGAGGAGAAGCAAGAGGTCTATACGGCCAAGAAGAAGACCACGACGCCGCTGCCCACGGTCGAGAAGGCGCGCGAGAAGATCCAGCCGATCGTGCTGGAGCGGATCGACGTCACCGCAGCCACCAAGCTGCCCCGCGACGAGCTGGGCATGCAGATCGGCGACATCCTCAAAGAAGTGCTCGACGAAGAGCGGATGCGCCTCAACGCGGTCGAGCAGGAGCAGCTCGTCGAGCTGCTGCTCGACGACATGCTGGGCCTGGGGCCCCTCGAGCCCCTGCTCGCCGACGAGCTCGTGACCGACATCATGGTCAACGGCCCCAAGCAGACCTACGTGGAGCGCGGCGGCAAGCTCGAGCTGACCGACGTCGTGTTCCGCAACAACGAGCACCTTCTGAACGTCTCGCGCCGCATCGTCTCCCAGATCGGCCGGCGCGTCGACGAATCGACGCCGATGGTCGACGCCCGCCTGCTGGACGGCAGTCGTGTCAACATCATCATCCCGCCGCTGGCGATCGACGGCGCCTCGATCTCAATTCGTAAGTTCGCCAAGAAGGGCATCACACTCGACATCATGGCGCAGCAGGGCAACATCTCCGACAAGATGTGCGCGGTCCTCAAGGTCGCCGCCCGCAGCCGCCTCAACATCCTGATCTCCGGCGGTACCGGCTCCGGTAAGACCACGCTCCTGAACGCCCTGTCGCAGATGATCGACCAGGGCGAGCGCATCGTCACCATCGAGGACGCAGCCGAGCTCCAGCTGCAGCAGCCTCACGTGGTCCGGCTGGAGACGCGGCCGGCCAACCTCGAGGGCGAAGGCGAGGTCACGATGCGAGACCTGGTCAAGAACTCCCTGCGTATGCGTCCAGACCGGATCATACTCGGTGAGGTGCGTAGCGCCGAGGCCGTCGACATGCTTCAGGCCATGAACACCGGCCATGACGGCTCGCTCGGCACGGTCCACGCCAACCGACCGCGCGAGGCGCTGACCCGTCTGGAAAACATGGTCGGCATGGCCGGTATCAACCTGCCGAGTAAGGCCGTGCGTACCCAGATCGCCGCGGCGCTCGACCTGATCGTCCAGATCAGCCGGATGCGCGACGGCGTGCGTCGCGTCACCAGCATCGCCGAGGTCGTCGGCATGGAAGGCGACGTGATCACCACGCAGGAGCTCTTCAACTTCAAGTTCGAGGGCCAGGATACCCAAGGCCAGATCACGGGTGTCTTCAAGTCGACCGGTCTCCGTCCGCACTTCACCAGCAAGGCCGCCTACTTCGGGCTCGACAAGGTCCTGCTGGAATCCATCTAGGGGCAAGGGTTCATGTTCGAATCATTCGGCCAACAAGAGCTCATACTCACCCTGATGATCGCCGCCGCTGTGGGTTTGCTCCTGCTCGCGGCCTTCTCCGGGGTGGACAAGAACTACCTGCGCCGCATCGAGCGCGCGAAGGGCAACGTCGAGGCCTCCACCGACAAGGGTAAGGACGGCGCGGTCAACGTCCGGCTGTCGACCTCTTACAGCGACATCGCCGCCCTCGACCGGATCATCCGGAACCTGCTGCCAAACCCCGAGATGCTGCGGCAGCGCCTGAAGCGCGCCGCCGTCAAGTTCTCGCTGGGAACTTACCTGGCGATTTCCGGAATCCTCGGCTGCGCGGTCTTCGGGATCGCGTCGATAGTCGGCCTGACGCCGCTCCCCGCCAACATCCTGATCGGCCTCGGCTTCGGCATCGGCGTGCCGCACATGGTCATCGGCTACCTCATCAAACGGCGGCAATCGAAGTTCCTCAACTTCTTCCCGGATGCCATCGAGCTCATGGTCCGCGGCATCAAGTCCGGACTGCCGGTTTCCGAATCCATCACCAACGTCGGCACCGAGATCCAGGATCCCGTCGGCGAGGAGTTCCGGATCATCACCGACGCGGTCAAGTTCGGCCGGACCCTGGAAGAAGCCATGTGGGAAGCGGCCAACAGGCTGGACCTCCAGGAGTTCAAGTTTTTCACGATCAGCCTGGCGGTCCAGGCCGAAACCGGCGGCAACCTTGCCGAAACCTTGAACAATCTGGCTGACGTTCTGCGCGGCCGGCGCCAGCTGAAGCTCAAGATCAAGGCGCTGTCCTCCGAGGCCAAGGCGAGCGCGATGATCATCGGCGTCCTCCCCTTCGTGATGGGCGGCATGATCTACCTCGTCAACCCCAACTACATCATGAAGCTCTTCATCGATCCCCGGGGCCACATGCTCTTGGGAATCGGCCTCTGCTCCTTCGTGGTCGGCATCGGCGTCATGATCAAGATGGTGAAGTTCGAGATATGAACCCCTTCGACTCCATAGGACAGGAAGAGATCGTCATTGCCATGGCGGGCCTTTCGGCCCTGGTCATGACGATTGCAGTCTGGTCGGCCCTGGTCGTTCGGGATCCCTCGCAGCGGCGCATGAAAGAGATGTCCGACCGACGCCTCCAGCTCAAGGAAGGCATCATGGTGACGCCGCGGCGGCGCCAGAAGCTGCAGGCGACGACCGTGATGCGTCAGGTCGTCGACCGGCTGAAGCTGCTCCGATCCGCGCAGGGCGACAAGCTTGCCCGCCGGCTCTCGCAGGCCGGCTGGCGATCGAAGGACGCCGTGGTCCGCTTTCTCTTTGCGAAGCTCGCCCTGCCTTTCGTCTTCGGCGGCATCTCCCTCTTCGTCCTCTATGTCCTGGAGCTCTACAACCTCGACAACCTCCAGAAGATGGTCGCGGTCCTGGGCCTGACCGTTTTCGGGACCTATGCGCCGGAGATCTACGTCAAGAACACCATTCAGAAGCGCTGGGAACTGATCCGCAAGGCGCTGCCCGACGCGCTCGACCTGATGGTGATCTGCGCCGAGGCGGGCCTCAGCCTGGATGCCACCATGCAGCGCGTCTCCGAAGAAATGTCGGAGGCTGCTCCCGAGCTCTCCGAGGAGTTCGGCCTGACCGCGGCGGAGCTCAGCTTCCTGCCGGACCGCACGACCGCCCTCGGCAACACCAAGGAACGGGTCGATCTGCCCGCCATGCGCGGTCTGGTCAACTCGCTCATTCAGTCCGAACGCTACGGCACCCCGCTCGCCCAGTCGCTCCGCGTCCTCGCGGCCGAATCGCGAAACGAACGCGTGATGAAAGCCGAGGAGAAGGCAGCAAGGCTGCCGGCGATGCTCACGGTGCCGATGATCGTCTTCATCCTGCCGCCGCTCTTCATCGTGCTGATCGGGCCGGCGGGACTGGATATCGCCGACGCGCTTGGCAACTTCGGATGACCGTGGGCCGAGCGCGCAGGCAGAGATTACGGCCGGCGTAAGCCGGAACGATAAGACGGGCCGGACGACGGTGGCCCGAATCCTACGGCATAAGACGAAGACGGACGATTGGAGTTTTCTTTAGAACACCTCCCGGTCCGGGAGGACGGGTAGTCCCGGAGGGAGTCCTTCTTGGAGGGGAAGAAGATGCAGAAGAACGCTAGGAAAGCCACTCCTATCAAACGATTCTTTAGGGATCGGCAAGGTGCCAGCATGGTCGAGATGGCGATCGCCTTTCCGGTCTTCATCCTGATGCTCGTCGGCGTCGTCGAGCTGTCCATGCTGATGTTCGTTCAGATTGCGGTCGAAGGCGGTCTGCGCGAGGCCTCCCGCTTCGGGATCACCGGCCAGACCCCGGGCGGCGAAGTGACCCGGGAGCAGAAGATTGCCGAGATCGTCGTGGACCACGCCCAGAGCCTCGTGGAGATCGAGCCGAGCGACATCGAGCTCCTGGTCTACAACGACTTCTCGTCGGTCGGCCAGCCGGAACCCTACATCGATGCCGACCCCAAGGACGGCGCCGACTTCAAGGAAGGCAAGGACGAGTTCGTGCCGGAGATGCACGACAAGAACGGCAACGGTACCTGGGACGAAGATCAGGGCGACTCCGGCCAGGGCGCCGGCGCCTCCGGCGCCATCGTTCTCTACCGGGTCAACTTCGACTGGCCTTGGATGACGCCCTTCTTCGCCGCCGCCGCGAGCAGCGAAAAGGTCACCCTCGAAGCTGCGATCACGGTCCGCAACGAACCCTGGCCGGACGAGGGCTGAGCCGCGGGCCAAGCAGATGGGAGAAAGCAAATGACCGCAAAGATCTCGAGCACGACCTACCTGAGCCGACGCGGCAGCGAGTTCGGACGCCAAGAGCGCGGCGGCATCCTGATCGAGTTCGCCTTCGCCCTGCCGGTCCTGGTCACCCTGATTCTGGGCACGGTGAACACCGCGATGTACATCCTGCTGCACCAGAGGATGGACCGCGCCGCATCCTCCATTTCCGACCTCGTGGCGCAGCCGGAGAACATCACCCACGCCGAAGTGAAACTGGCCTACGACGCGGCGGAGCATCTCTTCGGCAAGGTCTTCGACCTCAAGACCAACGGGCACGCCATCGTCACCTCGGTGCGCGGCGGCACCACGGACGATCCGCCGTCGCGGATCAACTTCCAGATCCACAAGGAGTGCGACAGCAGCACCTACAGCAGCACGGTCGGCTCCAAGGAAGACGAAGAGGCGACGCTGCCGGACGGCCTGGACCTCCAGCCGGGCGAATCGGTGATCGTCGCCGAGGTCTATTACGAATGGGAACCGATGTTCTTCGGTGACCTGATCGAGGCCGGCACTCAGTACCACGTCGCCTTCCGGCGACCGCGTCTGGGTGCGGGCGTCCTGGCCGGCGGCATGACCTGCAGCTGACCGGCCACGGCTGACGGCTTTCCTGGGCAAGGGGGCCGGGGCGGCATCGCCGACCCTGGCCCGTTTGCCTGCCCGCCGCTTGGCCCCGAGGCGCCTGCCTTCAACCCGAGGCAATGCAACCCGCTCTATCCATCCCGAGCAAAGAAACTGCCTGCGCTGATCCCAATCCAACCGGGCGAAGACGGTTTGATCTATTTCATATAGATAGAGCAGCGTGTCTGCGTTCGAATGAACGCAGGCTGCTCCAACCATTTCTCACCGTGGCCATGGTCTGCAACAGCGCCGCCCACTGGGTCGGATCCCGGCGCAGAGCGTGACCACGGTGGAAACACAGGCTAGTCCTCCTGAGTCTCGCGCCAGGCCTCGTAGGCGCGCAAGGTCTCGTCGTCGGGGGGATAGAGGCCCTTGACCGGCGCGCCCTCCTCGATCCGCTTCTGCACGTAGCGTTCGAAGCGCTCCTGCTCGACCCCGGCGGTCGCGACCTCGTTGGCCAGGGCCCGCGGCACCACGACCACGCCGTCCTCGTCGGCCAGCATGATGTCACCGGGCATGATCGCCACGCCGCCGCAGCCGATCGGCTCCTGCCAGCCGGCGAAGACCAGGCCGGCGATCGAGGGCGGCGCCGAGGCGCCGGTGCAGTAGACCGGGAAGGACAGGGCCTTGACCGCAGAGATGTCGCGCAGCGGGCCGTCGCAGACCACCCCCAAGCCGCCGCGGGCCTGGATCCTGGCCACCATGATGTCGCCCAGGGTCGCGCAGTCGGCGCTCTCCCGGGCATCGACGACCACGATGTGACCGGGCGGCAGGGCTTCGATCGCGTCCCGCAAGGAGCCTTCCTGGGTGTAGCTCTCGGGCGTACCCAGATCCTCGCGCAGCGGCAGAAAACGGATGGTGAAGGCCTCGCCCACCAGGCGCCGGTTCGCGGCATGCCCGGGCGGATGCAGCGATGCCGGACCCTTGAGCCAGCAGCGGCGGATCCCGCGCTTCAGGAGCTGCATCGAGACCGTCGCCGTGGTGACCGACGACAGCGCAGCCAGGGTTTCCGGCGTCACTTCCGGCAGGTCAGAATCGACCATTCTCGGTTGCTCCCCACGCAGATCCGCCAGCGATCCTAGAGCACGATGATGTGAGGTCAAATCGACCCCTTGTCTGGATCGTGCTCCGACCATTGCAATAGAGCGGGTTTCAGGCTTGAAGTCCAATCGACTTCAAATCGTCCCGCTCCAGGACCGAGCACCGCCAAGACCTATGGAACGATGCCCTTGGGGCAGGATTGTGGCGCAAGCGTCCTCAGCGGGTCTCCTCGAAGAGCTCGCGCCCGATCAGCATCCGGCGGACCTCGCTGGTGCCGGCGCCGATTTCGTAGAGCTTGGCGTCGCGCAACAGGCGGCCCGTCGGGTAGTCGTTGATATAGCCGTTGCCGCCCAGGCACTGGATCGCCTCGAGGGCCATCCAGGTCGCCTTCTCGGCCGCATAGAGGATTGCCCCGGCGGCGTCCTTGCGGGTGGTCTCGCCGCGGTCGCAGGCCTTGGCGACCGCGTAGACGTAGGCCTTGCTGGCGTTCATGGTGGTGTACATGTCGGCCAGCTTGCCCTGCATCAGCTGGAAGGCGCCGATCGGCTTGCCGAACTGCTCGCGCTCGTGGACATAGGGCACGACGATGTCCATGCAGGCCTGCATGATGCCCAGCGGTCCGGCGGCCAGCACGGCGCGCTCGTAGTCGAGGCCGCTCATCAGCACGCCGACCCCTTCTCCGACCTGGCCCAGGACGTTTTCCTCCGGCACCTCGCAGTCCTCGAAGACCAGTTCGCAGGTGTCGGAGCCCCGCATCCCGAGCTTGTCGAGCTTCTGGGCCGTGCCGAAGCCCTTGAAGCCCTGCTCGATCAGGAAGGCGGTGATGCCGCGCGACCCGGCCGCCGGATCGGTCTTGGCATAGACCACCAGCACCTCGGCGACCGGGCCGTTGGTGATCCACATCTTGCTGCCGTTCAGGACGTAGCGGTCGCCCTGCTTCTCCGCCCGGGTCCGCATGCCGACCACGTCCGAGCCGGCGCCGGGCTCGCTCATCGCCAGGGCGCCGACGTGCTCGCCGGAGACCAGCTTCGGCAGGTAGCGCCGCTTCTGGTCCTCGCTGCCGTTGCGCCGGATCTGGTTGACGCAGAGGTTGGAGTGGGCGCCGTAGCTGAGCCCGACCGAGGCCGAGGCCCGGCTGATCTCCTCCATCGCCACGCAGTGTTCCAGGTAGCCCATGCCGGAGCCGCCGTAGTCCTCCTCCACCGTGATGCCGAGCAGGCCCAGCTCGCCCAGCTTCGGCCAGAGCTGGCGCGGGAAGAGGTTGTCGCGGTCGGTCGCTTCGGCCAGGGGCGCGATCTCGTCGGCCGAGAAGCTCATCACCGTGTCGCGGAGCAGGTCCGCCGTCTCGCCCAGGTCGAAGTTCAGGGAGGGCAGCTGGTTCGGTATCATCGCATCCAATCCAAGAAAGAATTTCCAAGCCCCGAAAGCAGCGCCGCCAGCGGCGGCCGCTCCGGTCAGCCCGGAAGGGGCATGTCCGAGCGCCCGTCCAGGCGCATGATGGTCTGCAGGCCTTTCGCGCAGAGCTTAGCCCCCCCGGGCGCCACCGCGAAGACCTCCAGGTCGCAGAGGGTCAAAGTCCGGCCCGGGCGCAGGACCCGGCCGACCGCCCGCAGCAGCTCGCCCTCGGCCGGCGCGACCAGATTGATCTTGTATTCCACGGTCAGCACCGAAGCCTCTCGCGGGAAGAGGCTGAAGGCGGCATAGCCGCCCGCCGAGTCCGCGACAGTGCTGGTCGCGCCGGCGTGGAAGAAGCCGTGCTGCTGCGTCAGGTCGTCGCGGAATGGCAGCTCGATCTCGACGTGGCCGGGCGCGACTAGGCTGAGCCGAGCACCAATAAGCCCCATGATTCCCTGACGTTGGAAGCTGTCCCTGACCCGCCGTTCGAAGTCCGGATCGGGCGGCTCAAAGCTGGGCGCCATTGCCGCCTCCCTCCTGCGCCGACCGCGAGACCAGGGCTTGTCCGCGCCCGCGGTCGGCCACCTGCCAGGGCCCCTGCGCCGGCGTCATCCGGCACTCCTCCGCCGTCGCGTCCGGGCCTCGCCCTTCAGGCTGCGCAGCCGCCTGCGGCAGTCCCGGGCCACGCCGTCCAGGTCCCGGAGGCTGGCCTCGATGTCCCGCTGCTTGGCCAAGAGATCGGCGCGCCGGGCCGCTATCTTGTCCAGCAGGAAATCGAGCTGCCTGGCCTCGCCGCGCGGCTCGTCGTAGAGCGCCAGGATCTCGGCGATCTCGGCCAGGCTGAATCCCAGGCGCTTGCCGCGCAGGATCAGCTTCAGCCGGGTCCGGTCGCGCTCCCGGTAGATCCGCCGCTGCCCCTCTCTCAGCGGCCGCAGAAGGCCGTGGTCCTCGTAGAAGCGGATCGCCCGCAGGGTTGCCCCGGACTCCCGCGCCAGCTCGCCGATGCCGTAAGGCTCCATGACGGCGAAAGTACCTTACGTTTACGTAAAGGTAAAGTACGAAATACTTGTCGGACCGCTGGCACCCTCGCCGCAGGACGGCGGCTTTCTTGCGGACCGCAATCTCCTGGGGCATGCTACTGGCGCGATAAGAGCGCGGCAGGGGCTAAACCAGAATCAAGAGGGTCGGGCTCCCGGGCTCCCGGATCTCGGGACTCCGCGGTCCCCAGCCAAGCCCCGGCGCCGGAGGCGGAGCGCCACGGACCTGCGCTCCCGTCCGGGTTCCACCGCTCGAAAACTGGGAGGAAAGTCCATGCACCGTGTGCAAGAACACGAATTCGTCGACCTGTCCACGCCCAAGCAAAACGGCGACGAGGAGCGGCCCGCACTCGACCGGCGCGGCTTCCTCGCCGCTGCGACGGCGCTTGCGGCCGCCACCTCTATGGCGCCCTCGGCCTTTGCCCGCAACTTCGGGCCCGATGCCGAGCCGGTCCGCTACCCGGATCCGGACATCGTCGTCCTCGACAAGCGCTTCAAGGCAAAGCTGGGCAACACGCCGATCCAGCGCCTCCACCAGGGCACGCTCTGGGCCGAGGGGCCGGCCTGGAGCGGGGTCGGCCGCTACCTGCTGTGGAGCGACATCCCCAACAACGAACAGCTTCGCTTCATTGAGGAGGACGGCCACGTCGCTCGTCGCTTCCGCTATCCCTCGCACAACAGCAACGGCAACACCTTCGACTTCCAGGGCCGGCAGATTTCCTGCCAGCACGACACCGGCCACGTCGTGCGCTACGAGCCCAGCGGCGAGGTCACAGTGCTGGCCAGCAACTTCGAAGGCGAGCGCTTCAACGCGCCCAACGACGCGGTGGTGCACCCGGACGACGGGTCGATCTGGTTTACCGATCCGGGCTACGGCGGCCTGATGAACTACGAGGGCACCCGGCACAACACCGGCTCGGTGCAGCCCTTCCGCAAGGAAGCGGTCTACCGCATCGACGCCAAGACCGCGAAGATCACCAAGGTCGCGGACCAGCCCTTCAAGCCCAACGGCCTCTGCTTCTCGCACGACTACAAGCGGCTCTTCGTCGCCGACACCGGCGCCAGCCACTACTCGGAGGCCAAGAACATCATCTGGGGCTTCGACGTCAATGGCGACAAGCTGGACAAGGCCCAGACCTTCGCGGACATGGAGCTCGACGGCAAGGCTGGCTTCGCCGACGGCATCCGAGCGGACGAGGACGGCAACATCTGGTCCAGCGCCGGCTGGGTCGGCGACGGCTACGACGGCGTGCACGTCTTCGCGCCCAACGGCGAGCGCATCGGCCAGATCCGCCTGCCGGAAATCTGTTCCAACGTCTGCTTCGGCGGGACCAAGCGAAACCGGCTGTTCATGACCGCCAGCCAGTCGCTCTATTCGGTCTTCGTCGAGACCAAGGGCGCTCACATCACCTGAGCCAACGCGGCGAGGCTCACTGGCGCACTCCGGCGTGTCACCCCCTCCCGCGCGAAGCGCCGTGCTACGTATCCCTCCCCCATCAAGGGGGAGGGAGAACACTCCGACCGCCACCTGAACTAGCCCTCCCCCTTGATGGGGGAGGGTTGGGAGGGGGTGAGATCGCGACCGATCAGACTGGCGCTTAGCCGGCCCCGCGCCGTGCTCGCCAGAGGTTCCAGCGGTAGAGGCAGAAGGCCAGGGCCTCATAGCCCAGATAGGCGAGTTGCCGGACGACGGGCAGGCGCAGCAGGCAGGCCCGCCGGCGATAGGCCGGCAGCTCGTCCCAGATGGCGATGAAGGCGTCGATCCCGACCAGGATCCGGCCGTCCTCGTCGACCGTGTGCAGACGGTACCAGACGTCATCGCGCGTCACCCCCTGGGCGGCGAGCGCCGTCTCGTCCTGGTTGATGTCCTGCCAGTCGAGCCCGCAGACGTCGCCCGACTGGCTCGCCCGATAGGCGTGGATGCCGGCGCTGCAGACCGGGCAGCGTTCGTTGTAGTAGGTCTTCAGCTTGTGGCCCGACTCCTGCGCCATAGTCGGGAGATGGGCTCCCACCGTCGGCTTTTCTACAGCAGGAAGGCCGCCGCCAGGCCGAGGAAGGCGAGGAAGCCGATGACGTCGGTGACCGTCGTCAGGAAGACGCTGGAGGCGACCGCCGGATCGACCCCGAGCTTCTCCAGCCCGATCGGGATCAGGGTGCCGAAGAGCCCGGCGACGACCATGTTGATGACCATCGCTGCGGCGATCACCGCGCCGATCTGCGGCGACTGGAACCAGAGCCAGGCGACCCCGCCAGCCAGGACCGCGAAGAGCACCCCGTTGACCAGGCCGACCAGCAGCTCCTTGCCGACGAAGCGCTGCGCGTTGGCCGCGGTCAGGTCCTTCATGGCCAGGGCCCGGACCGCAACGGTCAGGGTCTGGGTCCCGGCGTTGCCGCCCATCGAGGCGACGATCGGCATGAGCACCGCCAGGGCCACCACCTGCTGGATGGTGGCCTCGAAGAAGCCGATCACCACCGAGGCGAGAATGGCGGTGATCAGGTTCACCACCAGCCAGCTCGAGCGGTGCTTGGTGGTCTCCCAGAAGGCGCTGTAGAGGTCGGTCTCCGATACGCCGCCCAGCTTCATCAAGTCCTCTTCGGCCTCCTCGTCGATCACGTGCACCACGTCGTCCACGGTAATCGTGCCGACCAGGCGCCCGGCGTCGTCGATCACGGGGGCCGAGACCAGGCCGTACTGGCGGAAGAGGTAGGCGACCTCCTCCTGGTCCATGGTCAGGGGCACCGGGCGCATCTCCGGTTCCATGATCTCGGTGATCCGGACCGGCCGGCGGGTGCGCAGGACCCGGCTCAGGGGGATCGAGCCCAGCGGCTTGTGCTTGGGGTTGACGACGAAGAGGTCGTAGAAGTCGGTCGGCAGGTCCTCGGAGGCGCGCATGAAGTCGATGGTCTCGCCGACCGTCCAGGCCGCCGGCACCGCCACGACCTCCCGCTGCATCAGGCGCCCGGCGGAGTCCTCCGGATAGCTCAGGCCTTCTTCGAAGAGGTGGCGGTAAGCCAATGGAAGTGCTGCAAGAATCCGACGCTGAAAATCCTCCTCCAGGTCCTCGAAGACCTCGAAGGCGTCGTCGCTGTCGAGCTGCATCAGGCCGCGGGCCAGGTTGCGCGGCCCCAGCTGCTCGATCACCTCCTCCCGGATCCAAGGATCCAGGTAGGCGAGGGCTTCGGCGTCCAGCCCGGCGCCGAGGATGTCGACCGCCAGCCGGCGCTCCTCCTTGGTCAGGGCCTCGAGCAGGTCGGCGAGGTCGGCCGCATGCAGCGGCTCCAGGCGGCGCTCGACCGCCTCGACCCGGCCCTCGGCCAGGGCCTCCTCGACACCGAGGATCAGCTCGTCCGGAAGGCCGTAGTCCTCCGGCGGACCGTCTTCGTGCGGCGCCTCGAACTCGGGCGGCGTGGCGCTCATTGCGTCAGGCGCCCGTCTCGGCGGCCGAGGTTCGGGCGGCGAAGTCCTGGGCGTCAACGGTGGCGACCGCAGTCATATTGACGACCCCGCGCGCCGTCACCGAGGTGGTCAGGATGTGCGCCGGCTGCGCGGTGCCGATCAGCATCGGCCCGACCGGCAGGCCCTCGCCCAGGGACTTCATGAGGTTGTAGGCGATGTTGGCGGCATCCAGGTTGGGCAGGATGAAGAGGTTGGCCGCGCCCTCCAGCCGGGAGTTCGGGAAGATATGGGCCCGCGCCTCGGGATCGAGCGCGATGTCGGCATGCATTTCGCCTTCGATCTGAAGCGCCGGCGCCTTCTCGTGAATCAACCGCAAGGCCGCACGCATCTTCTTGGCCGAGGGGGTGTTGCGGGTCCCGAAGTTGGAGTGGGACAGCAGCGCCACCTTGGGCTCGAAGCCGAAGGTCCCGACCTTGGCCGCCGCCATCAGGGCCATCTCGGCGATCTCCTCGGCGGTCGGGTCGTGGCTCACGTGGGTATCGGCCAGGAAGAAGGTGCCGCTCGGCAGGATCATCAGGGTGAGGGCGGAGACGTCCCTCACCCCCTCGGCCTTGCCGAGAACGCTCAGGATGTAGTCGAGGTGGCGGACGTAGCGGCCCTGCACGCCGCAGATCATGGCATCGGCGTAGCCGAGCTTGACCGCCAGGGCGGCGATCACCGTGCCCCGGGTCCGCACCACGGTCTGGGCATAGGCCGGCGACACGCCCTTGCGGCCCATCAGGTCGTGGTAAGCGGACCAGAACTCCCGGAAGCGCGGATCGCTCTCCGGATTGATCAGCTCGAAATCGCGGCCCTCGACCAGGCGCAGGCCGAGCCGCTCGATCCGGTCCTTCACGACCTTGGGCCGGCCGACGACGATCGGCGCGGCCAGGCCTTCGTCCACCACCACCTGCAGGGCGCGCAGCACCCGCTCGTCTTCGCCCTCGGCATAGGCGATGCGCTTCGGCGCCTCCTTGGCCTGGGTGAAGACCGGCTTCATCACCAGGCCCGAGCGGAAGGCGAACTGCACGAGCCTCTGCCGGTAGGCGCCGAAGTCCTCGATCGGCCGGGTCGCCACGCCGCTGTCCATGGCTGCCCTGGCCACGGCCGGGGCCAGCTCGAGAATCAGCCGCGGATCGAAGGGCCGTGGGATCAGGTAGTCCCGGCCGAAGCCCGTCTGGCTGTCCCCGTAGGCCTTGGCCACCACCTCCGAGGTCTCGGCCATGGCCAGGTCGGCCAGGGCCCGCACGCAGGCCAGCTTCATCTCCTCGTTGATCTCGGTCGCGCCGACGTCCAGCGCGCCCCGGAAGATGAAGGGAAAGCAGAGCACGTTGTTGACCTGGTTCGGATAGTCGCTGCGGCCGGTGGCGATGATCGCGTCCGGCCGCGCTGCCTTGGCCTCGTCGGGCATGATCTCCGGCACCGGGTTGGCCAGCGCCATGATGATCGGCTCCTCGGCCATGCGCTCGACCATCTCGGGCTTGAGGACCCCCGGCGCCGAGAGGCCAAGGAAGACGTCGGCGCCCTCGATCACCTCGTCGAGGCGCCGGGCCTCGGTCCTCTGGGCGAAGGGCGCCTTCCAGCGGTCCATCAGCGCGCTGCGCCCCTCGTAGACCACGCCCTCGATGTCGGTGACCCAGATGTTCTCCCGCTTCATGCCCATCGACAGCAGCAGGTTGAGGCAGGCCAGGGCCGCCGCCCCCGCCCCCGAGGTCACCAGCTTGACCTTGTCGATCTCCTTGCCGACCAGCCGCAGGCCGTTGTAGATCGCCGCGCCGACGATGATCGCCGTGCCGTGCTGGTCGTCGTGCAGCACCGGGATCTTCATCCGCGCCTTGAGCTTGTCCTCGACCTCGAAGCATTCCGGCGCCTTGATGTCCTCGAGGTTGATCCCGCCGAAGGTCGGCTCCAGGGCGGCGACCACCTCGACCAGCTTGTCGGGATCCAGCTCGGCGACCTCGATGTCGAAGACGTCGATGCCGGCGAACTTCTTGAAGAGGACCGCCTTGCCCTCCATCACCGGCTTGGCCGCCAGGGGGCCGATCGCGCCCAGGCCTAGGACGGCGGTGCCGTTGGTCACCACCGCCACTAGGTTGCCGCGGCCGGTGAAGGCCGCCGCCTCGGCCGGCTCGGCGGCGATGGCCTCGCAGGCGGCCGCGACGCCCGGCGAATAGGCCAGGGCCAGGTCGCGCTGGTTGGACAGCGGTTTGGTCGCGGTGATCTCGAGCTTTCCGGGTCTGGGCAGGCGGTGATAGGTCAGCGCTGCGGTCTTCAGATCCTCGGCCATGGCGCCGTCCCCCTTCTCGCCCTGCGAATCCCCGGCTGGCGCTACCCTAGAAGATCAGCGGGGCTTTGCCGCCAAAAAACGCCCGAAAAAGCGAAAGCCCGCCGGATTTTTCCGCGGGCTTAGGTGCCTTGGTGCGGTCGAGAAGACTCGAACTTCCACGGGGTCACCCCCACAGCGCCCTCAACGCTGCGCGTCTACCAATTCCGCCACGACCGCAAAGACTTGGCACTGGCGTCGAACTCGCCTATGTGACGGGGGGAGATAGCAAATCAAGGGGTTGCGCGCAAGCGATCAACCATGCCGGAAACAGGGATTTGCACGGTCGAATGGCGTATCTCGGAGCGGCCGCAGGCCTATCCGGAGGCGGTCGCCGCCATGGAGGCGCGGGTCGCCGAGATCCGCGCCGGGCGGGCGCCCGAGCTGGTCTGGCTGCTCGAGCATCCGCCACTCTACACGGCGGGCACCAGCGCCGACGACGCCGACCTGATCGATCCGGGCCGCTTCCCGGTCTATCGCACGGGCCGGGGCGGCCAGTACACCTACCACGGTCCGGGGCAGCGGGTGGCCTACGTGATGCTCGACCTGCAGCGCCGCGGCGGCGACCTGCGCCGCTACGTCTGCGACCTCGAGGACTGGCTGATCCGCGCCCTGGGCCGCTTCAACGTCAAGGGCGAGCGCCGGGCGGGCCGGGTCGGCATTTGGATCGATCGAGAGTCAGGGCGCGAGGACAAGATCGCCGCCGTCGGCGTGCGGGTCCGTCGCTGGGTCACCTATCACGGCGTCGCCCTCAACGTCGAGCCGGACCTGAGCCACTTCGCGGGCATCGTGCCCTGCGGGGTTCGGGAGCACGGCGTCACCTCCCTGGTCGACCTTGGCCTGCCGGTCACCCTGGCCGACGTCGACGTGGCGCTGCGGGCCGCCTTCGAAGAGATCTTCGGCCTGGAGACCGCCATCGGCGGCCAGCCCTCCGACGAACCTGAAAAAGCGTAAGGAAAAGCTGCAATGCCGGACGAGCTGGTCTTCTACACCCATCCCATGTCCCGCGGCCGGATCGTGCGCTGGCTGCTGGAGGAGATTGGACAGCCCTACCGGACCGAGGTCCTCGGCTATGGCACCAGCATGAAGTCGCCGGCTTACCTGGCGATCAACCCCATGGGCAAGGTCCCGGCGATCCGTCACGGCGAGACGGTGGTGACCGAATGCGGCGCGATCTGCGCCTACCTGGCCGACGCCTTCCCCGAGGCCGGCCTCGCGCCGCCGCCCGGCGACCGCCTGCGCGGTCCCTACTATCGCTGGATGTTCTTCGCCGCCGGCCCGCTCGAGGCGGCGACAACCAACAAATCGCTCGGTGTCGAAGTGCCCGAGGACCGCCGGGGACAGGTCGGTTACGGCTCCCTCGCCGACGTGATGACGGCGCTGGAGTCCGCCGTCTCGGGTCGGGACTACGTCGTGGGTGAGCGCTTCACCGCCGCCGACGTCTACTTCGGCTCCCACATCGGCTGGGGCATGAAGTTCGGCACCCTCGAGCCGCGCCCGGCCTTCGAGGCCTACTGGGAGCGGATCAGCAGCCGGCCGGCTGCCCGACGCACGGAGGAAATCGACGATGCGTTGCTGGCAGCCCAGAAGGACCCGGCGTCGGACTAAGGACAGGGGCGTGACGTAGAGGACCTTCGCGCGTGATTCCAGTACCAGTCAAGCAGGCCTGCCAAGGATTCATCCAAGAGGAGTACCTGGAGTTGCTGGCGATCGTCGGCAACTTCGACGATCGCTTCCTGATCGTCAAAGGATGGTCGGTCACCTTCAGCCTCGCCACGCTCGCACTGGCATTTCAAAAGAGATCGAACGGCCTTCTCTTTGTCGCCGCGTTGAGCGCTTTGAGCTTCTGGGTCTTGGAAGCCTCGATGAAGGCCCATCAACTCGGATACTACCCGCGAATGCGTCAGATCGAGGTTCTGTGCAACGAAGATGGGAAGGCGGCACCGGGCGTGGACTGGGCCTGGGCGCAGGCCGAAGAGTTGCTGGAGGGACGCCAGTCGGAGATCGAAGGCCCAATGTCTCAGAGGCGCGAGGAGAACCTCCCGTTCAGCTTTCTCGGGCTGCATCTTTCGGTGTTGTGGTTTCCGCACGTCTTCCTGCCGCATCTGGTCACGCTCGCGGCCGCGGTCTTCTGCTTCTTCTGGTACCGAAAAGGGCGCCCGGTAACACCGCTCCCGACGAAAGGGAATGATCCCTGAACGACCGGTCTAGATCATCGCGACCGCCTGGTAGGCGAAGCCGACGAGCAGCGAGCCGATCAGGGCGACGGCCAGGTACCAGAGGAAGACGGGCCGCCGGACCAGGGCGAAGACCGCCATGGCCGCCGGAAGGCTGGTCACGCCGCCGGCCACCAGGAAGGCCAGGGCGGCGCCCGGGGCCATGCCCATGGCGATCAGCTCGCCGACCAGGGGGATGGCGGCGAAGCCGTTCAAGTAGGCGGGCACGCCGACGACCACCGCCAGCGGGATCGCCGTCCAGCCCTCGCCGCCAAGGTTGCGGGCGATGACCTCGGCCGGCAGCCAGGCGACCATCAGGCTCTCGATCGTGAAGGCCAGCAGCAGCCACTTGCTGAGGAAGATCCCGACCGACCAGGCCTCCGCCCTGAAGGCCCGGCGCCGCGGCGCCTCCCGCCAGAAGGCCCAGCGCAGCTCTTCGCCGCTCAGCTCGGGCGCGCAGCCGCTGCAGCCGGACCGCGGCCGCAACGGGTCCTCGAGAAGCGCGAGGCGCTGCAGGCCCAGGGTCGCGAAGCCGGCCAGCAGGCCGATCGAGACCGCCGCCAGGGTCTTGGCCAGGGTCAGGCCCAGGCCGACCGTCGCCGCCATGAGCACGAAGGTCTCGGGATCCATCAACGGCGAGGCGACCCAGAAGGCCATGACCGCCGGCAAGGGCATGCCGGCCGCCAGCAGCGCCGCGATCAGCGGCACCACCCCACAGGAGCAGAAGGGCGAGAGCGCGCCGAAGACCGCCGCGATGACGACCGCCTGGACCGGTGTCCGCGCCACCGAGCGGCCGATCAGCCGATCAGCACCGGCAGCCTTGAGCCAGGCGGCCAGGACCACCGAGAGCAGCAGGAAGGGCGCGATCCAGGTAAAGGCCTCGGCGGTGAAGGCCAGGCTCTCCCAGGCCTGCCCCGGCACCAGGGCCAGGAGCGCCAGGAACAGCAGGCCCAACGCCAGCCAGACCTGGTCCAAGCGCTGCCAGCGGCCGGCCAGGGAGTCCAGAGAGATCGAGAGGTCGGTCACAAGCGCGCCCGTCCTTCACATAGCGCTGCCGGACCTTAGCCGCAGCAGCCTTTCGTCTCTTCAGTCTTCGCGGACTTCAGCAGGTCCCGGGTCCGGGTATCGCTGCCGTAGTCCTCGATGATCTCGTGGGTCTTGAAGGTCTCCCAGGGAACGCCCTGGGGATCGCTGATCCAGAACTTGTCCTGGCGGGCATAGCAACACTGGTTGTTCTCGAGGAGGTCGACGCTCTGCCCGGCGTTCTTCAGGCGATCCGAGACCTCGGCGAGTTCCGCCTCGTCCTCGACCTGGATGCCCAGATGATCAACCCCGCGATCGGCCCCTTTCTGATCCAGCACGAAGTTGACCCGCGGGTCCTCCAGCATCCACTTCGCGTAGCCCTCGCGGCGGAGGCTCGGCTCGGCGCCGAAGAGCGTGGCGTAGAAGCGGATCGAGGTTTCCAGATCCTCGACCCCCAGGGAGATGTGCAAGCGCTTCATGACGTTGCTCCTGTGCTTTAAATCGATAGTTCCGGGATCATCGAAATGATTGCGCATGGCTGTGGCGGCGTCATCACGGATCCCCTAGCCGGCCTTCTTGCGCGCCGTCGGCACGCCGACCCCCGCGCAGCACTGCTCGGTCAGGAAGCCGACGAGCTCTTCCATCAGGGCGAAGTTCGGGGTGCAGCGCAGGACCCGGCTCTCCCGCTCCTGCCGGATCAAGCCGGCGTTGACCAGGTGCGAGAGGTGGTGCGACAGGGTCGAGGCCGGGATCTCCAGGTGCTCCTGGATCTCCCCGACCGCCAAGCCGTCCCGCCCTGCCCTGACGAGGAGTTGGAAGACCTCCAGGCGAACCGGGTTGCCCAGCTTGTCCAAACAGCGTGCGGCCTGTGTCAGTTCCATCCCCGAAAGATAGGCCACGACCGGACCGAAGTCAACGATATTTCCAGAAATATCGAAATTACAGGTCCTGCCATGACTGCGAATGTCCCGTGGCCGGCCTCAGTCCTCGATGGCGGTGAAGGCTGCGGCCTGGTAAGCGGTCCTGAGGCTGTGTTTGCGCTTAAGCGGCGAGTCCAGAAAACGCCGCGTGGCCGCCAGCAGGGTCGGCGCCCAGGCGGCGTCCGGGGCCGCGGCGACCTCCTCGCGGACGGCGGTCAGCAGCTTCACCAGGTGGCAGGACACGATGTACTCCGGCGCGCCGTGGTCGAGCAGCCGCGCGAAGGCGGCATCGAAGAAGGCCGTGCGATCGGACACCGCCCAGGCCTCGACCTCCAGCTCGGGATCGACGAAGCCGGTGTTGCGGCCCAGGAAGCAGGCCATCTGCAGGAGCCCTTGCGGCCAGAGCTCCGGATAGCGGCTGCAGAGGACGCGCACGGCGTTGCCGAAGGTGATGGCGTGGGTGAAGTCGAGCCAGCCGACGTTCTGCGAGATCGGCTGCTGGCAGCGGTCCTGGCGCGCCAGGTCGAAATGCAGCTGTTGCCAGGCGGCCGCGCCCAGCAGCGCATCGAAGAGCGCGTGCGGGTCGGCCGAGGCCTCCGAGGTCCGGGCCAGCGCCTGCGGCACCCCGAGGCCGGTTAGCTCGCGCGCCTCGATCGGGCGGTCGCCTTGGCCGTCCCAGTCCGCCAGCGCCCTGCCGTAGGCCCGAAACTCCGGGATCAGGTCCTCGCGCTGCGCATAGACCAGAGAGCGAAGGAGCGCCAGCAGCAAGGGCTCGGCCACGGACGGTCCCAGGCGCTCTATCAATTGACCGGTCTTATAGACATAGATCAGGGCGTGGCCGAAGTCCTGGTAGTGGGCCAGCGCGGCGGTGGCCAGCGGCCGCTCGAGGTCGCGGAAGGCCAGGCCCTCGGCCAGGGCGCCACGTAGCTGAGCGACCGCCGCCGCCTCGTCCTCGCGCTCGACCGCCTCGACCAGCGCCTCCGGGCTGTAGGCCTGCCGCCCCTCGGCATAGGGATAGGCGGGCTCGCGCAAGGTATCCCAGGCTAGGTTGCCGACCACCTCGACCAGGGGCACCAGGGCCGCGGGATCCTCCGGCTCGAGGCCGTCGCGCAGGGCCAGCCAGTCGGGCGCGGCGGCGTGGGCGTGGGTGGTGCCGAACTCGAGGCGGTCATGGGTCCAGTCGATGGCGCCGCGCAGGGCGTCGAGGGGATCGGCCCCGCTGCGCTGCAGGCGGGAGAGCTCGCGCGCCATCTGGTCGTATTCGTGGCGGCGGAAGGCGCCGCGCAGACCCGCCAGCGCTTTGGCGGCGCGCGCCGCGGGCGGCGGGTCGGCGACGTCGAGCCAGATCTCGTCGCCGCGGAGCACGACGGGATAACGCCGCAGGCTGTCGCCGCCGACCAGGGTCTCGCCGCTCTCCAGGTCGAACTTCCAGTTGTGCCAGTTGCAAGTCAGGACACAGCCCGCGGCCAGGCTGCCCTCCATCAGGGGATAGCCTTCGTGGGGGCAGCGGTTGTTGCAGGCGAAAACGCCCTTGTCGCCGTGGAACAGGGCGATCTGCTTGCGCCCGACCTTGATCAGGCGGCGACCCCGCGCCTTCAGAGCCTCCAGCGATCCGACGTGAACCAGCTGCGCCTCACCCTGGTCGGGCATGACTTTCCCCTTGTCGTGACGAGTTTCTAAAGATATCTCCTTATAAATTCACACTCTAGTATCCGGCCGCCGATTTAATCAAGAGAATTCTTTAGAAAGTCGATGCCAGCCGCCCCCAAGCCCCGACGTGCCGCCGAGACCCGGTCCCGCGAAGCCATCCTGGATATGTTGAAGCGCCGGGGTCCGCTGACCGCGACCGAGATTGCCGAAACCCTGGCCGTGACCGCGATGGCGGTACGCCAGCACCTTTACGCGCTGCAGGATGAGGCCCTGGTCGCCTACAGCGAGCAGCCGCGGCCGATCGGACGGCCGGCCAAGCTGTGGCGCCTGACCGAGGCGAGCGACCGCTTCTTCCCGGACGCCCACGCCGAACTGACCGTCGACTTGATCAAGGGGATCAGGGAAGCCTTCGGCGCCGAAGGGATGGACCGGCTGCTGGCGATCCGGACCCGGGACCAGATCGTCGCCTATCGACGCCGGATCGGGGGGCAGCGCTCCCTGGCCAAGCGGCTCGAGGCCCTGGCCGAGATTCGCAGCGAGGAAGGCTACATGGCCGAGGTCCGCAAGGCCGAGGACGGGACCTTCCTGCTGATCGAGAACCACTGCCCGGTCTGCCACGCGGCGGCCGCCTGCACCGGTCTCTGCGCCGCCGAGTTGAGCGTCTTCCAGGCGGTGCTGGGCCTGGAGGTCGAGGTCAGCCGCGGCGACCACATCCTGGCCGGCGCCCGCCGCTGCGCCTACCGCGTGGCGCCCACGGCGCGACGCTAGACTCCCGACCCGGCGCGCAGTCAGCCGGCCTTGCGTGGTTGCTCGCGCCTCGAATGGCCGCGCAGCCCGTCCAGCGCCACGACGTTGTCGAGCGCCTCGATCTGGCGCTCCGGAATGTCCGCGTAGCGGCTGCCGTCGTCGAGCCTGATCGCGTAGAGGCGCGCGTCGCCGTAGGTCTTGCCGATGATCGTCGCCGGGTAGCCGTGCCAGGTGACGCTCTGGTTCAGATGGAACATCTCTTGGGCTCCTTCGCGGGACCGAGCGGGACGCCGCAGGCGGTTTCCTCTGCCTCGACCCGTTCGAACTGGACATCTTCTGCGAAGGTGGACGCTCTCGGCCGTTCCTAAAGTGACAACTGTCACATTCGGCTCAAGGAATCGCGGCCGCGATCGAAAAACCCGATTGGTTCCCGTCGCGCGGCTGCGCCTGCATGACCTTCGGGAGAGGCCGCTCAGCGGTCGTAGCGCACCTCGAAGCCGGGATCGATCGGCCCGCCCCAGGCATCCAGCTCCAGGTTCGCGACCCGCGCCAGGCTTGGCCCCTGCCGGCAGGCGGCAAGCATGGCCTCGACCTGCTCTGCGGGACCGGCGAAGACCGCCTCGACAGTGCCATCGCGGCGGTTGCGGACCCAGCCCTGCAGGCCGCGCTCCTGCGCCTCCCAGACGACCCAGGCGCGAAAGCCGACGCCCTGGACCCGGCCGGTGACGGTCACGTGGACCGCTCTCTGCTCTGCATCTGGGGAGGTCATGCCCCGAGTATAAACCAAGCAGCCTAGCGGAACTCGACGATCTTCTGGTCAACCGCCAGGCTGTCGCCCGGCGCGGCGTGGAGCTTGGCGACGGTGCCGTCCTGCTCGGCGCGCAGCAGGTTCTCCATCTTCATGGCCTCGACCACGGCCAGCTCCTGGCCGGCCTTGACCTCCTGGCCCTCGGCCACCGCCAGGGAGACCAGCAGCCCCGGCATGGGCGACAGCAGGTACTTGGAGAGGTCGGGCGGTTGCTTCTTCGGCATGCGCCGTGCCAGCTCCGCCGTGTGCGGCCGCAGGACCAGGGCCTCGACGGCGAAGCCGCCGTGGGTCAAGTGCAGGCGCGGGCCCTTGCGGTCGACCTGGACCGTCACCGCCTCGCCGGCGATCCGACCCTGGAAGAGCGGCGCGCCGGGGTGCCAGTCGCCTTCGATGTCGATCTCCTCGCCGTCGGCGGTGACCAGGTGATGGCCCTCCCGTTCCTCGATGGTGACCGGGTGATGCTCGTCGTTGACCACGACGATCCACTCGCCGTAGTGCTCCAGCCCGCCGCGCCCGCCGGCATCGCGCAGCGCCAGGGTGCGGCGCACCAGGGCGGCCACGGCGAGCAAGCGATGCAGCAGGTCCTCGGCGACCTCGCTGCCAAGGTAGCCCTCCGGGAACTCCTCGGCGATGAAGTTGGTGGTCATGTCGCCGGCCCGGAAGCGCGGGTGCGCCAGCAGGGCCGAAAGGAAGGCCATGTTGTGGCCGATCCCGCGGACGTAGTAGGCGTCCAGCGCCCGGCGCATCTCCGCGATCGCCGCGTCGCGGGTCGGCCCGGTGGTCACCAGCTTGGCGATCATCGGGTCGTAGAACATCGAGATCTCGGCGCCCTCGACCACGCCGGTGTCGATGCGCACGGTCTCGCTGGCCGCCGGCTCGCGGTAGCGCACCAGGCGGCCGATCGAAGGCAGGAAGTTGCGCGCCGGGTCCTCTGCGTAGACCCGCGCCTCCAGCGACCAGCCCTCGAGCACGACTTCGTCCTGGTCGAAGGGCAGCGCCTCGCCGGCGGCGACCCGGATCATCAGCTCGACCAGGTCGAGGCCGGTCACCTGTTCGGTGACCGGGTGCTCGACCTGAAGGCGGGTGTTCATCTCCAGGAAGTAGAAGTTGCGGTCCTTGTCGACGATGAACTCGACCGTGCCGGCCGAGCGATAGCCGACCGCCCTCGCCAGGGCCACCGCCTGCTCGCCCATGGCCTTGCGGGTCGCGGCGTCGAGGAAGGGCGACGGCGCCTCCTCCAGGACCTTCTGGTGCCGGCGCTGGATCGAGCATTCGCGCTCGCCCAGGTAGACGCAGTTGCCCTGGCCGTCGGCCAGGACCTGGATCTCGATGTGGCGCGGCTCCTCGACGAACTTCTCGACGAAGACCCGGTCGTCGGCGAAGCTCGACTTGGCCTCGCTGCGCGCCGAGCGGAAGCCCTCGCGCGCCTCCTGGTCGTCGCGGGCGATGCGCATGCCCTTGCCGCCGCCGCCGGCCGAGGCCTTGATCATGACCGGATAGCCGATCTCGGCGGCGATGGCCGCGGCCTCGGCCTCGTCCTCGATCAGGCCCATGTGGCCGGGCACCGTCGAGACCCCGGACTCGGCCGCGATCTTCTTGGACTCGATCTTGTCGCCCATGGCGGCGATGGCCTTGGGCGGCGGCCCGATGAAGGTGACCCCGGCCTCGTCCAAGGCCTCGGCGAAGGCGGTGTTCTCCGACAGGAAGCCATAGCCCGGATGCACCGCCTCGGCCCCGGTGTCCGCGCAGGCCTCCAGGATCCGGTGAATGACCAGGTAGCTCTCGGCCGCCGCGGCCGGGCCCAGCAGCACCGCCTCATCCGCCATCTCGACGTGCGGCGCCCCGGCGTCGGCCTCGGAGTAGACGGCCACGGTCGGGATGCCCAGGCGACGGCAACTCCGCATCACCCGGCAGGCGATCTCGCCCCGATTGGCGATCAGGATCTTGTTGAACAACGCGCCCGCCCTCCCCTATAGCGGCAAGTTGTCGTGCTTCTTCCAGGGGTTCTCCAGCTCCTTGTCGCGCAGCATGGCCAGCGCCCGGCAGATCCGCAGGCGGCTGTTGTGCGGCATGATGACGTCGTCGATGAAGCCGCGGCTGGCGGCGACGAAGGGGTTGGCGAACTTCTGGCGGTAC
This sequence comes from Kiloniellales bacterium, assembly GCA_030066685.1. Taxonomy (NCBI): domain Bacteria; kingdom Pseudomonadati; phylum Pseudomonadota; class Alphaproteobacteria; order Rhodospirillales; species Kiloniellales bacterium. The sequence continues at coordinate 109,951 of JASJBF010000019.1, forward strand.
TCCTCGGTGCGGGCCTCGATCTTGGCCTCGTCGCCGGCGTCGGCCCGGAAGATGATCTCGACCGCGCCTTTGGGGCCCATGACCGCGATCTCGGCAGTCGGCCAGGCGTAGTTGACGTCGCCGCGGATGTGCTTGGAGCTCATGACGTCGTAAGCGCCGCCATAGGCCTTGCGGGTGATGACCGTGACCTTGGGCACCGTGGCCTCGGCAAAGGCGAAGAGCAGCTTGGCGCCGTGCTTGATGATGCCGCCGTACTCCTGGGCCGTGCCGGGCAGGAAGCCGGGCACGTCGACGAAGGTCACGATCGGGATGTTGAAGCAGTCGCAGAAGCGCACGAAGCGGGCCGCCTTGATCGAGGAGGCGATGTCCAGGCAGCCGGCCAGGACCATGGGCTGGTTGGCGACGATGCCCACCGTATGCCCCTCCATGCGCCCCAGGCCGATGATGATGTTGCCGGCGTGGCCTGGCTGCAGCTCGAAGAACTCGCCCTCGTCCAGCACCTTGGTGATCAGCTCCTTCATGTCGTAGGGCTTCTGGGCGTCGGGCGGGACCAGGGTGTCGAGGGAGAATTCTTGGCGGTCGGCGGGGTCCTCGGTCGGGCGGAAGGGCGTCGGCTCCCGGTTGGAGGCCGGCAGGAAATCGACGAAGCGGCGCAGCTCCAGCAGGGCCTCGATGTCGTTCTCGAAGGCGAGGTCCGCGACCCCCGACTTGGTCGTGTGGGTGACCGCGCCGCCCAGCTCTTCGTGGGTGACCTCCTCGTGGGTCACCGTCTTCACCACGTCGGGACCGGTGACGAACATGTAGGCGCTGTCCTTGACCATGAAGATGAAGTCGGTCATGGCCGGGGAATAGACCGCACCGCCGGCGCAGGGGCCCATGATCATCGAGATCTGCGGCACCACGCCCGAGGCCAGGACGTTGCGCTGGAAGACCTCGGCGTAGCCGGCCAGGGAGGCGACGCCCTCCTGGATCCGCGCGCCGCCGGAATCGTTGATCCCGATGACCGGCGCCCCGACCTGCAGGGCCTTGTCCATGATCTTGCAGATCTTCTCGGCGTGGGCCTCGGACAGCGAGCCGCCGAAGACCGTGAAGTCCTGGCTGAAGACGAAGACCAGGCGGCCGTTGATCGTGCCGTAGCCGGTGACCACGCCGTCGCCCGGGATACGGTTCTCGGCCATGCCGAAGTCGCTACAGCGGTGCTCGACGAACATGTCCCACTCTTCGAAGGAGCCCTCGTCGAGCAGAACCTCGATGCGCTCGCGCGCCGAGAGCTTGCCCTTCTTGTGCTGCGCCGCGATGCGCCGCTCGCCGCCGCCCAGCCGGGCCCCGGCCCGCTTCTCGTCGAGCTTGCGGATGATCTCCTGCATGCCTGTTCCCCTCGCCTCTCAGGTCCGCGCCCCGAGGCATGTTCTCATTGTTGCGGTGCAACGGGATAGCACGCGGGGGCCGGCCAAGCCAGCGGAGAGGCCGAGGGTCGCCGCCCGGCCCGGCGGCACGCCTTGCCGGATCCCAGAGTCCCATTCGGCGCCGAAAGGTCTACTTCCAATTGGGCATTCGCTATTCGGCCGGGGTGCTAGAATTCGAGCCAAAGGGGATTCGGGGCCTCGATCACGCCAAGCCGTTCGCGCTGTGCGCTCGGCCGAGGTGCCGAAAACGCCGAAGGCGAGGGGGGAAGCAATGCCGCAGATCGAGGACGGCCGGGCCGCCGGCCCGAAGGCCTGTGCTACGGCAAGCCGGCCGCGCTGGGCGACCTGGGTTCTGCTCGGACTCCTGACGGCTTGCGCGAGTCCGCACGACTACAAGTTCCCGATCGCGATGCCGGACAAGGACTACGAAGTTCACCGGGTCGCCGTCCAGGACTGTCGCTTCGGTGACGCCGATTCCGACGACGACCTCTATCCGGGATACCACGTCGAGAACCATATCCTCGAGGCGACCGAGCAGGGGGGCGTCAAGTACCGGGCACCCGGCAACGCGAGGAACGACTTCGATCTCGCCTTCAGTCGGATCTTCAACTGCTATCTGCGCTTTCGAAGCTGGGCCGAGGAGAAGGAATTCAAGCAGGTCCTGATCTACTTCAATGGCGGCCTCAATCCGCCGGGGACGGTGAAGGCGCAAGCGAAGAAGCAAGTCCCCAGCATGCTAAGGGACGGCTACTACCCGATCTTCCTGATCTGGCCGACCGGTCCTGTCGACACCTACCTCGAACAGGTCGCCTTCGTGCGCAACGGGACGCGGCAAAGCGACCCGCAGCTTCTCGGCGCGCCGCTCAACTTCGTCGGCGACCTCGGCCAAGGCCTGGCCCGCGCGCCGGTCAACTACCTCTCCCAGCTGTTCCGCGTCGCCGCCTCGACCAATCCCTTCGGGGACGCAGACAGGCGCGAGTTCTTGCTGGACCCCGTTATCTGCAAGGAGAACGGCTCGGACGGCGCTGTGGCCTCCGGCGACCAGGACTGCGATCGGGAGGAGACCGACGTTGGAAAGCTCGGCATCCAGGGCGGGACGGTGTCCGCCGAAAGGAACCTGATGACCGGAAAGGAGCCGGACCGCAAGCCGGGACTGGCCTTGCGGGACGTGCCCTACTACGGCCTCTTCGCGACCCGCTTCCTGTCCACGCCGATGATCGACGCGCTCGGCAAGACCATGTGGGAGAACATGGTCCGCCGCACCCGCACGACCATCCGCCGTCCCATCGAGTACGACATCAACCTCGCCGACAACCTGCCGTCGGAGGCCGGCAAGCTCCCCCGCGAAGATCGGGAATACCTGGTCCTGCAGGTCGAGGCGGAGAAGCGGCGCTTCCCCAACGGGATCGGCGCCTTCGCCAAGTTCTTCACCCTGCTGCAGTACTGCATCGCGTCGGAACCCACCGCCGAGGCGGGCGGCGCGCCGCCCGAATACCTTTGCCCGGACCACCTGGTCGGCGACGCACGACCGGTCTGGCGCGACATCGAGCTGACGGTCATCGGACACAGCATGGGCACGATCGTGATGAACGAGCTGATCCCGCTACATCCCGACCTGCCCTACAGAAACCTGGTCTTCATGGCCGCGGCGGCCAGCGTTCGCGACAGCGCCCGCGCCATGTCGCCGCTGATCATCGGCGCCAACGAAAAGACAGGGGAGACGACGCCCCTGCACTTCTACAACCTGATGCTCCATCCCAAGAACGACGCACTGGAACGGGTCGCCTTCGGCGCCGCGCCCTCCGGCAGCCTGCTGGCCTGGGTCGACGAGATGTACGAGGCGCCGAAGACGGCCATCGACCGCACCATGGGAAAGTGGCGCAACCTCAGGGCAACCCGGCACGTCTTCCTGAAGGCGGCGCGCGAGCACATGCTGTTTCGTGTCTTCGACTGGGCCGGCGATTGGGAGGGGGCGCAGGGCGATGCCGCCGCCTGCGAAGACGGGAGAGGCGATGGCACGAAGCACCCCCCGCCCTCCTGCTACCTGTCGCCGACGACGCACAGCGGCTTCAACGACGACGAAGCGCACTTCTGGTGCCCCTTCTTCTGGGGCGCCGACAAGGTCAGGTGGTGGGGGCCGGAGACCCCTTGGCCGGCCGGGGTCTGCCCCGCCGGTTGAGGCCGGATGACCCACCGCTACCGATCTTGGCGCCCTATCCTTCAGGCTTGGTGATCGGCTGGCCGAAGCCGAGGATGGTGCCGTTGGGGTCCTCGATCCAGAAGTCCCGCATGCCGTAGAACTGGTCGGTGATGGCCTCAGAGACGGTCACCCGGTCCTTGAGCTCGGCCCAGAGCGCGTCGATGTCGTCGACGTCGAAGTAGAGGTTGACCCCGGTCGCGGCCTCGCGCGGCAGGGCGCGCTGATTGATCATGATGTTGGTCCCGTCCCGCCGCAGCCAGGCCCAATTGATCGCGCCGTCTTCCTCGTAGGTGTTCACCACCTCGAAGCCGATGCCTTGGTACCAGGCGACCGTCGCGGCGGCATCAGCGACATTGAGCATCGGGGTCAATCTTTCGAACCTTGCTGACATCGCGACCTCGCTTTCCTGATCCCTGCCTTGGTCACCCGCGGTATCTTGGTCTCAGCTCGCATTACTTGGAAGCCGCTATTGCGATGGACTTCAGTTCCACCCAGAGAAACGAAATCCTGGCCGCCCTGCCAGAGACCGGCTGGCGCCTAAAGGAGCGGCAGCGTCCTGACGAATGGTGGGCCGACGAGCTTTGGACTTTGGAGTCGGTCTGGCGCCCGCAAGGCCGGAAGGCCTATCTGGTCTTCCTGGTCGATCCGATGTGGGGCGAGCCGCGCCGATTCGGCCAGGCTGTCTGGGCCGTTGCCGTCGGGGAGACGCAGCCTAAAGAACTGAGGGATCTGGACAGCAATCAGACCGTACCCATCCGGCCTCATTGGGAACGCGATCGAGATGACCTCTGGGCGCTGCTGCGCCGGCTTCACGACGACTGAAGGCGAGAGCTGGACCTCAAACCCGAACCGGCGTCGTCCAGGCCGGGTCCTCGTGCTTGGCCCAGTAGAGCTCGGTCAGCGCCCGGGTCACTGGGCCGGGGCGGCCGTCGCCGACCGGTCGGTCGTCGAGCCGGGTCAGGGGCATGATGCCGCCGGCGGTCGAGGTGATGAAGACCTCGTCGGCCGCGCGCAGGGCTTCGACCGGCAGCGCCGTCTCCTCGACCGGCAGGCCCAGTTCGGCGCAGAGCTCGATTGCGGTCATCCGGGTGATGCCTTCCAGCACGCCGCGGTCCGGGGTCGTCACCCGGCCCCCGGCGACGGCGAAGACGTTGAAGCCAGGCCCCTCCGCGGCGTTGCCCGCGCCGTCGGTGAGGATCACGTTCTCGGCGCCACGCTCGTAGGCCTCGAAGAGGCCGGCGACCAGGTCGAGCCAATGGTAGTTCTTGATCGTCGGGTCGACCGACTGGGGCGGGATCCGCTGGACCCGGCTGACCGCGACGTGCAGGCCGCGCTCGCGCGCCTCAGGCCGCAGGATCCAGCCGAAGGGGATGGCGAAGGCGATGAAGCGGTTGACCGCGTCGCGCGGATCCCGGCTGAAGGTCGGCGAGACCCCGCGAGTGCAGATCATCTCGACGTAGGCGTCCTCCAGGTCAGCGCGCTGCACGCACTGCCGAAGCACCTCGACCAGCTCGTCGCGGCCGAAGGGCAAAGACAGTCTGAGGCGTGTGACGGAGCGCTCGAAACGCTCCAGGTGCCGGTCCAGGCGGAAGAAGCGGCCGCGCCAGGTATGGACCACGTCGTAGGTCGCGTCCGAGCGCAGGAAGCCCCAGTCGAGCACCGAGATCTTGGCTTCCGACATGGGCAGGTAACGGCCGTCGAGATAGGCCACCCCCGGCGGATAGCGCGCCTCGGTCATGCCCCGACCCCGCTAGGCCTCGATCAGCCCGGCGAAGCGGGCCGCAGCGAAGAGGTCGGCGCGGCAAATCGCGCGCCGGCGGGTCGCCTCCGGGTCCTCGCCCCAGAGCTCGATCTGGTAGCTGGCGTCCAGCTCGGCGGCCTCGAAGGCGGCCTCCGGGTCCAAGCGGCCGCGCAGCAGCGCCAAGCCGATCACCAGGGACCCGGCTGCGGCCACGGCCACCGAGAGGGCGGCCAGGGCAAGGTCGTCCAGGCCCTCCACGGCGCGGCGCAGGGCTGCCAGGCTCTCCGGCGGCTGGGCCACGGCCAGGATGCCCGTGGTCGCCTGCAGAGGGGCCTCCAGCTCCTGGGCGGCCCAGTCGAGCAGGGGCTGCCAAGCCTCAGCCTGGCGCCGGACCAGCTCGGCAGGCGTATCGGCGCGATGGCATAGCAGGTCGGTCTCCGCGAAGCGCAGGATCTCCTTGACGATCTCGCCGCGCTGGCCCGCGACCCGGTCGAGTGCCGTGCAGGCGATGGACATCATCGGCATGGTCTCGGGATTGACCTGGTCGCCCTGGGCCTGCCACTCCGCGGCGATGGTCGTCGCCAGGGCCTCGACCGGCAGGACCAGGCGACCACCGGCGGGCGTGCGCAAGGTCCGGCCGTCAAGCTGGACCTCGAAGCCGTCCTCGGCCGCCGCCGCCCGCGCCTCCTTGTAGACGCGCTTACGCAAGCCGGGGCCGGCCGTCATCCCTGACGGTCCCGGCCCGGCTCCGGGAGGATCTCGGACAGCAGCGCCTCCAGCTCGTCGAAGGCCTCGACGATCCGGCTTGCGCCGGCGGCCAGAAGCTCCTCGGGCTCATGGTAGCCCCAGCCGACGCCGATCCCGAGAATCCCGGCCCGCCGCGCCATTTCCATGTCGAAGGTGGTATCGCCGACCATCAGGGTCGCCCGGCGCTCCACGCCGGCTTCGGCCATGGCCCGGGACAGCATCGCCGGGTCCGGCTTGCCGGGTCCGTCGTCGGCGGTCTGCAGGGTCACGAAGCGCTCGAGCAGACCGTGGCGCTGCAGCACCCTGCGCAGGCCGCTGCGGCCCTTGCCGGTGGCGATGCCGAGCAAGGTCTCGGGCCGATCGAGGGCGGCGAGCGTCTCCAGGGCCCCGGGGTAGAGCGGCTCCTCGTGGGCCGGATCGGCGTGCAGGTCCAGGAAAGCGTCGCGGTAACGGTCGGCAACTGCCTCGGCTTTGCAGGAGGCCGCGTCAGGCAAGAGACGGGCCACCGCCTCCTCCAGACTCAGGCCCACCACGCGCCGGACCGAGCGGGCTTCGGGTGGCGCAAAGCCGCTGCCCGAGAAGGCGGCGGACATGGCCTCGACGATAATGTGCTGGCTGTCGACCAGGGTTCCGTCGAGATCGAAGACGATCAGCCTCGGCTCTGGGCCTGCCACGGCGCCGTTCCTTGTTCCGAGCGCTTCGGCCGCATCCTGGGCGGCCGAAGGCGTCCTGCCTGGGGGAGCTGCGAAGTCCTGCCGGGACCATTCCAGCCTCTCCGCCATGCCTTGGCAAGCAGAGCTTGCGGGCCTGGGACGGCCTAGTCGAAGCCGCCCTCCGCCGTCTCGTCGAAGCCGAGCAGGGCCCAGGTCTCGGCCATGTGCGGCGGCAGCGGCGCCGCGACTTCAAGCCGGCCCCGGCCCGAAGGGTGCGGCAGGCTGATCGCCCGGGCGTGGAGGTGCAGGCGCTTGGGCAGGTCGCCGCCGGCCGCGAAGGCCTTGCGGCCGCCGTACTTGCCGTCGCCCAGGATCGGCGTGCCCAGGGCGGCGCAATGGGCCCTGAGCTGATGGGTGCGCCCGGTCAGCGGCATCAGGGCCAGCCAGGCCGCGGTCCGGCCCGCGGCGTCGACGACCCTGTAGCGGGTCACCGCCCGCCGGCCCTCGGCGGCGTCCTCGCGCATCTTCTCGCGGCCGGCGCCGCCGCCCTTGGCCAGGGCGAGGTCGATGCGGCCCTCGGGCGGCTCCGGGACCCCGACAACCGCCGCCCAGTAGAGCTTGCGGGCTTCCCGCGAGCGGAAGGCCTCGGCAAGGCGCCCGGCCGCCTCGCGGCTGCGGCCCAGGAGCAGGACCCCGCTGGTGTCCTTGTCGAGCCGGTGGACGAGGCGCGGCGGCTCGGCCGCCTCGAAGCGCAGGGCCTCCAGCATGGCGTCGAGGTGGCGGCTCTGCCCGGTCCCGCCCTGGACCGCCAAGCCCGCCGGCTTGTCGAGGACGATGACCCAGTCGTCGCGGTGCAGGACCGCGGCCTCCAGGGCCGCCCGGTCTCGCCGGCTGACCTCCGGCGCGACGCTCCGGGGCGAGGCCGGCGGCATCTCGACGGCCGGCGGGATGCGGATCGCCTGCCCCGGAGCGAGGCGCAGGCCCGCCTTGGCGCGGCGGCCGTCGACCCGAATCTGACCGGTGCGCAGCAGCTTCTCCAGGCGTCCGTGGGCCAGGCCCGGAAAGTGCCGGCGAAACCAGCGGTCAAGGCGCAGGTCGGCCTCGTCATCGGCGACGCTGAGGGTCCGCACGGCGCTCACGCCAGCAGGCTCCGCAGCAGGGCGAGGCCGAGGAAGAAGCCGCCGATCGAGAGGATCACCGAAGCGCCCACGTAAAGCGCCGCCTGCCCCAGGGCCCCGCGTTCGTAGAGCAGCGCCACGTCCAAGGAGAAGGTCGAGAAGGTGGTAAAGGCGCCGAGCACGCCGACGACGATCATGGCCCGCAGTTCCGGCGAAGGGCTCCAGACCAGCGCCAGGACTTCGGTCAGCGCCCCCAGGACGAAGGAACCGACGACGTTGACCACGATCGTGCCCAGCGGGAAGCCGGTGCCGAAGATCTGGCCCACGGCCGTGATCACGAGGTAGCGGCCGACTGCGCCGAGGGCACCGCCCGCGGCCACCGCCAAGAGGATCTTAACCAAGACTACCTCCCCTCGGCCCCCGAACGGATCTCGTTCCGGCGCCTCGGGTGGTGTAGCAAAGCCCTCCGCGGCAGGCCAGCCGCCAGCCGTGCTCAGGCTGCCTCGTCGTTCGGCGGCTCCGCCGCGACCCAGGACAGGCAGGCGCCGCTGTTCATCAGGTAGACACCGATCCGGCCGAGCTCGGTGACCGCCTCCTCGGAGGCCCCGGTCACCGCGTCGGGCGCCAGGATCACCCTCAGGTCCCGCGATCCCGCCTCGTAGACCGTGGAGCGGATGCTGGTCGAGAAATTGCAGCCGCAGAGCACCACGGTCGAGACCCCCAGCGCGCGCAGCTTCTCCTCCAAGGCCGTGCCGTGGAAAGCGCCCCAGCGCGGCTTGTAGATCAGCCATTCCTGCCGGCCGACCTGCTGCGGACTGCCCTCCAGGAGCGGCACCGGGTCCAGCCGGATCTCGGCGGAGGGCCTGACCTCCTCCAGGAGCTCGGCCCCCATGGTCCCCGGCATCAGGACCCTGAGCCCCTCCTCCACCGCCTTGCGCCGGAAGCTGTCGACGTTGGAGCCGTCCGGTCGGTAGAGCCGGACGGCATGGATGATCGGCAGGCCGGCGGCCCGGAAGCCCTGGACCAGGCGCTGGATGCCCGGCATCGCGGCCCCGACGCCCCGGGACCTCAGCGGCGAGCCGTTCTTGACGAAGTCACGCTGCAGATTGATGGTTATCAGCGCCGTCCGCGCCCGTTCGGGCGAGGTGTAATCGGGCATTGCAGTCCTCTGATTATAAAGGCTTGGCCGCGCCCTCCCCGCGGGGCGGCGGCGAGACCTTACCTCTTCTCGGGTAGGGAGCAACCGGCAAAGCTGCATGGCACCTGCGATGGAATCGCAGACCTGCCCGCGATCCGGGCAGCCGCCCGCTATTCGCCCTTCCCGCCCCCCTGCCGGCGGGCCCTGAGCTTGTCCCAGTAGTCCAGGCGCTTGCGGATCTCGCGCTCGAAGCCCCTGTCGGCCGGCTGGTAGAAGCGCTGGCGCGGCAGACCTTCGGGGAAGTAGTCCTGGCCGGAGAAGGCCTCGGGCGCGTCATGGTCGTAAGCATAGCCCTTGCCGTAGCCGAGGTCCTTCATCAGGCGGGTCGGCGCGTTAAGGATGTGCTGGGGCGGCATCAGGGAGCCGCTCTCACGCGCCGCCCGCATGGCCTGGCCCAGGGCCCGGTAGGCGGCGTTGGACTTGGGCGCCGTGCCCAAGTAGAGAACCGCCTGGGCCAGGGCCAGCTCGCCCTCCGGCGTTCCCAGGCGCTCGTACGCCTGCCAGGCGGCCAGGGTCTGCTCCAGAGCCCCCGGATCGGCCAGCCCGACGTCCTCGACGGCGAAGCGCAGCAGGCGGCGGGCGATGTAGTGCGGGTCCTCGCCACCGGCCAGCATCCGGGCCAGCCAGTAGAGCGCCGCGTCGCTGTCCGAGCCGCGCAGCGACTTGTGCAGGGCCGAGATCAGGTTGTAGTGGCTCTCCTGCCCCTTGTCGTAGACCGGCGCTCGCTTCTGCACCACCTCCGCCAGGCGGGCAGTGTCGAGCGGCGGGCCCTCGGGCAGGGCGTAGAGCTCCTCGGCCAGGTTGAGCAGATAGCGGCCGTCGCCGTCCGCCATGGCGATCAGGGCCGTGCGCGCTTCGGGCTCCAGCGCCAGGGGACCGCCACTCTCCCGCTCGGCCCGTTGCAGAAGCTCCTCCAGCGCGGCCTCGTCCAGGCGGCGCAGGACGTAGACCTGGGCCCGGGACAGCAGGGCGGCGTTCAGCTCGAAGGAGGGGTTCTCGGTCGTCGCCCCGACCAGAATCACCGTGCCGTCCTCGACGTAGGGCAGAAAACCGTCCTGCTGGGCCCGGTTGAAGCGGTGGATCTCGTCGATGAACAGCAGGGTGCCCTGGCCCATCTGGCGCCGCTCCTTGGCGGCGGCGAAGACCTTGCGCAGGTCGGCCACGCCCGAGAAGACCGCCGAAAGCGGCTCGAAGACCAGGTCGGTCCGCTCGGCCAGGAGGCGAGCGATGGTGGTCTTACCGCAGCCCGGCGGTCCCCAGAGCACCATCGAGGCCAGGCGGCCCTGGGCGAGCATCCGGCCGATCGGCGCCTCGGGGCCGAGCAGATGGTTCTGGCCGACGACCTCGGACAGTTCTTTGGGCCGCAACCGGTCCGCCAGGGGCCGCGGCGCTTGGGCCTCGAACAGACCGTTCACTTCGTTTCCTGCCGCGTGTTGCCGCTGGTTCCCGCCGGCCGGCCTCAGGCCTCGATCCGGACCACCTTGACCCGTCCCTCGCGGCGGAACTTGATGGACCAGGAATCGCTGCTCTCGACGAGGCGCATCAGGTCGAGGGTCGTGCCGACCTCGGCCTCATTGATCGAAAGGATAACGTCCCCCGGCTTGAAGCGGAACCGCCGGGCCGGCGAGCCGCGCTTGATCTCGGTCAGGATCACCCCCGCCCAGGCGCCGGGCAGATCGAGCTCTTCGGCCAGGGCCGGCGAGAGGTTTGCGGCCACCGCGCCGCTCAGGGGATGGCGGCCGCGCAGCAGGCGCGCTTCGCGCGGCGGCGTCTCCGGCGGCGCCATCAGCGGCAGCTGCATCCGCGCCTTGCTCCGGTCCCGCCAGACCTCCAGGGGCACGTCCCCGCCAGGCACCTCGGTCGCGACGCGGAAGCGCAGCGAGGTGACGTCGTTGACGGTCTGGTCGTCGACCGTGACCACCACGTCGCCGACCATGAGGCCGGCCTGCTCGGCCGGGCCGCCGGGATAGAGCTGGTTGACCAGCACGCCGCCCGGCCGCGGCAGGCCGAAGCCCTCGGCCAGCTCCGCGGTCAGGGTCTGGCCGACGAAGCCGAGCCAAGGCCGAACGATCCGGCCGTCACCCTTGGCGCTGGCGACCACCGAGCGGACCATGTCGGAGGGGATCGCGAAGCCGATGCCGATCGATCCGCCGCTGCGCGAGAAGATCGCCGTGTTGATGCCGACCAGCCGTCCGTCCATGGTCACCAGGGCGCCGCCCGAGTTGCCGGGATTGATCGCGGCGTCGGTCTGGATGAAGAAGCTGTAATCGGAGATGCCGGCCTGGGTCCGCGCGAGAGCCGAGACGATCCCGCTGGTCACCGTCTGGCCGACGCCGAAGGGGTTGCCGATCGCCAGCACCAGGTCGCCGACCTCCAGCTCGTCGGAATCGCGGAGCGCGACCACCGGCAGCCGCTCCTGCGCCGGCTCGATGCGCAGAATCGCCAGGTCGGTGCGCTCGTCGCTGAGCACCAGCTCGGCCGGGTATTCGCGCAGGTCCGACAGCACGACTCGGATCTCGTCGGCGCCTTCGACGACGTGGTGGTTGGTGACGACCAAGCCCTCGTCGTCGACGATCACGCCCGACCCGAGGGAGTTCTGCACCCGCTCCCGGGGCCGCCCCAGAAAGCCGAAGTCGTCGCCGAAGAAGCGCCGGAACATGGGATCGTTGAACAGCGGCGCGACCGCCCGCTGGCGCACGACCTTCTTGGTGTAGATGTTGACCACGGCCGGCGCCGCCTTCTTGACCACCGGCGCGAAGCTCAACATGACCTCGTCGCGCGAGCTCGGCACCGCCCGCTCCTGCGCCTGGGCTTGGCCCAGCATCGCAAGGGCCAGCAACATGACGAAACCCTTCGACGCGATGTTTCCTCGGACTCGCATGGATGTCATCTAGTCATACCTGGTCGAAGCGTCAAATCACGCCATCCTGATCGCCAAAGCAAACACGGCAGCTTCCGGTGCGGAAGCTGCCGCGCTATGTCCTCTCGGCGCGAGGCCGGATCGGGCGACCGACCCTAGGCCTCGGCCTCAGTCTCCTCGACCTCTTGCTCCTGGGTCGGGCCGGAGTCCTGGCCCTTGGCCTCGGGATCGCGGTCGACCAGCTCGATCACCGCCATGGGCGCCATGTCGCCGTAGCGGAAGCCGGCCTTGAGCACCCGGGTGTAGCCGCCCGGACGGTCCTTGTAGCGCGTCGCCAGCTCGTCGAAGAGCTTGGCCGTGATCTTGCGGTCGCGCAGCATCGAAAGGGCCTGCCGTCGGGCGTGGAGGTCGCCGCGCTTGCCCAGGGTGATCAGGCGGTCCACGACGCGCCGCAGGTCCTTGGCCTTTGGCAGGGTGGTCTTGATCTGCTCGTGCTTCACCAGCGCCGCCGCCATGTTGGCGAACATGGCCTGCCGGTGCGGGCTCGACCGGTTGAACTTCCGGCCGCTCATGCCGTGCCGCATCGTGGCTCCTCCTCATCATCCTGGCCTCGCGCACGAGACCGATTTCAGGGCCCGCCGCCGCGTCCCGCCCCTGGGGGCGGGCTCGTGTACGGCGGGTGATCGTCGGGACGCGGCCCGATCGGCCGCTCAGTAGGGCTCCTCGAGCTTCTTGACCATCTCCTCGATGTTCTCGGGCGGCCAAGTGGGGATCTCCATCCCCAGGTGGAGGCCCATCTGCGAGAGGACCTCCTTGATCTCGTTCAGCGACTTGCGGCCGAAGTTCGGGGTCCGCAGCATCTCGGCCTCGCTCTTCTGGACCAGGTCGCCGATGTAGACGATGTTGTCGTTCTTCAGGCAGTTGGCCGACCGGACCGAGAGCTCGAGCTCGTCCACCTTGCGCAGCAGGTTGCGGTTGAAGGGCGGCTCGCTTGGCCGCTCCTCGACCTCCCGCACGCTGGGCTCCTCGAAGTTGATGAAGAGCTGCAGCTGGTCTTGCAGAATCCTGGCTGCCAGGGCCACCGCGTCCTCGGGCGTGACCGCGCCGTTGGTCTCGACCTCCATGGTCAGCTTGTCGTAGTCGGTGACCTGACCGACGCGGGTGTTGTCGACCTTGTAGGCGACCTTGCGCACCGGCGAAAAGACGGCGTCGACCGGGATCAGGCCGATCGGGGCATCCTCGGGGCGATTCTGTGTCCCCGGCACATAGCCCTTGCCGGATTCGACGGTCAGCTCCATATCCAGCCTCGCACCGTCGTCAAGGGTGCAGATGACGAGTTCCGGGTTCATGACCTCGATGTCATGCCCGGTCTCGATCTGGCCGGCGGATACCTCGCCGGGGCCCTCGGCGCGCAGGCGCATACGCTTCGGTCCTTCGCCGTGCATGCGCAGGGCGATCGACTTGACGTTGAGCACGATGTCGGTGACGTCCTCCCGGACCCCGGGGATCGAGGAGAACTCATGGAGCACCCCGTCGACCTGGATCGAGGTCACCGCGGCACCCTGCAGCGACGACAGCAGCACGCGACGCAGGGCATTGCCCAGGGTCAGGCCGAAGCCGCGCTCGAGCGGGTCGGCGACCACCTTGGCCAGGCGATCCGGATCGGCGCCCGGCTGGATGTCGAGCTTGTTGGGCTTGATCAGTTCTGTCCAGTTCTTCTGCAGCACGGCTGCACCCTCGTGTCTAGCAGGCGGAAATACATGCGACGCCTTGCCCGCGCCGCCCGGCCGCTGGGCCTATCCCGTCGACCGGCAGATTCTCTTCGGGTTGCCGTGGGCCCGCGGCAGCCGCGTCAGACGCGGCGGCGCTTGGGCGGCCGGCAGCCGTTGTGCGGGATCGGCGTCACGTCCCGAATGGCCGTGATCGTGAAGCCGATCGCCTGCAGGGCCCGAAGCGCGGATTCGCGGCCCGAGCCAGGCCCCTTGACGTTGACCTCCAGGGTCTTCATCCCGTGCTCCTGCGCCTTGCGCCCGGCGTCCTCGCCGGCCATCTGCGCGGCGTAGGGCGTGGATTTCCGCGAGCCCTTGAAGCCCTGCCCCCCTGCCGAAGACCAGGAGATCGCGTTGCCCTGGACGTCGGTGATGGTGATGATGGTGTTGTTGAAGGTCGCGTTCACGTGCGCGATGCCCGAGGTGATGTTCTTGCGCTCGCGACGACGCAAACGCGGTTGAGCCTTAGCCATTTCGGAGCCCTACTTCTTCGCTGCTTTTTTCTTGCCCGCGATGGCCCGCGCCGGGCCCTTGCGCGTGCGGGCGTTGGTGTTGGTCCGCTGGCCCCGGACCGGCAGGCCCTTGCGATGCCGGAGACCGCGGTAGCAGCCCAGATCCATGAGGCGCTTGATGTTCATCGCGACCTCTCGGCGCAGGTCGCCCTCCACGCTGTAGTCGCGGTCGATGGTCTCGCGGATGCGCACGACCTCGTCGTCGGTCAGCTCGTTGACCCGCCGCTCGGCCGGAATCCCGACCTTCTCGCAGATCTCCGCGGCCTTGGTATTGCCGATTCCATGGATGTAGGTCAGCCCGATCAGGACGCGTTTCTGAGTCGGGATGTTGACGCCAGCTATGCGAGCCACGCCGCGTTACTCCTTAGATATATGGACATGCGCAAAGGCCGCGGCCGCGCTGGCGTCGGGGACGCAGGATTATAGGTCCCGGGATCGGCGAGTCAATACTCATGCCCGGCCCAAAACCTCCTCTATCTGGCGGGTGACCTCGTCGATATCGGCCATCCCGTCGACGCCCTGCAGCACGCCGGCCCGCGCGTAGTAGGGCAGGATCGGCGCCGTCTGGGCGTGGTAGGCCTCCAGTCGGGCTCGTACGGTCGCCTCGTTGTCGTCGTCGCGGCGGCGGAACTCGGTCCCGCCGCAGTTGTCGCAGACGCCCTCGACCTTCGGCCGCTGGAACTCGTCGTGGTATCCCGCCCCGCAAGCGATGCAGGAAAACCGTCCGGTGATCCGGCCAACCAAGGCCTCTTCGTCGACCTCGAGCTGGATCACCCGGTCGAGCTTTAGGCCCTTTTTTGCCAGCATCTCGTCCAGGGATTCCGCCTGGGCGGCGGTCCGCGGAAAGCCGTCCAGGATGAAGCCGTCCTCGCAATCCGGCTCGTCGATGCGATCCGAGATCATCTGCACCATCAGGTCATCGGGCATCAGCTTGCCGGCGTCCATGACCGCCTTCGCTTCCTCGCCCAGCGGGCTGCCCGAGGCGACCAGGGCGCGCAGCATGTCGCCGGTCGAGAGCTGGACCAGATGATGGCGCTCCTCCAACCGCTTCGCCTGCGTCCCCTTGCCCGCCCCCGGCGGCCCAAGAAGAATCACGTTCAACCTCGCCTCCCCCGAAGCTTGGCCTTCTTGATGAGGCCTTCGTATTGATGTGCGAGCAGATGCGAGTGGATCTGCCCGACGGTGTCCATGGTCACCGAGACCACGATCAGCAGGCTGGTACCGCCGAAGTAGAAGGGCACGGCGTACTCTGCGATCAGCAGTTCCGGCAGCAGGCAGACCAGCGCCAGGTAGGCGGCGCCGACCACGGTCAGGCGGACCTGGAGGTAGTTCAGGTACTCCGCCGTGTTGGCCCCGGGCCGGATGCCCGGGATGAAGCCGCCGTGCTTCTTCAGGTTGTCCGCGGTGTCCGCCGGGTTGAAGACGATCGAGGTGTAGAAGAAGCAGAAGAACACGATCATCGCGACGTAGATCACGAGGTA
>JASJBF010000020.1 GCA_030066685.1 Kiloniellales bacterium
TCGGCCGGGAGTACCTTTATGATCCGGGGCAGGCCGCGTTCCACATGACGGCCTTCGTCGGATCGAGCAGGGGCGGGACCGCGTGAGCAGGAAAATCATCATCGTCGACCATCCGGTCGGCAAGCGCGACGACCGGGCGTCCAGGATGCTGGAAGAGCGGGGCTACACCATCGACTGGCGCCGACCGGCCGCCGGCGACGAACTGCCCGAGCCGGGCCCGGACTACGCCGGCGCGTTGGTCTTCGGCGGCGCGGAGGATCTCAGCAAGTCCCAGGAGGTCGACTACATCCGGCTGGAGAAGGACTGGATGCGTCGTTGGGTCGATGCCGAGCAGCCGCTCCTCGGCCTTTGCCTCGGGGCCCAGATGCTCGCCGAGTGCTACGGCGGCCGGGTCGTCCCGCACCCCGAGGGCCTGCACGAGATCGGCTATGTGGAGATCACGCCGAC
Organism: Kiloniellales bacterium; assembly: GCA_030066685.1. NCBI lineage: Bacteria > Pseudomonadati > Pseudomonadota > Alphaproteobacteria > Rhodospirillales > Kiloniellales bacterium. The sequence continues at coordinate 448 of JASJBF010000020.1, forward strand.
CCCATCCGCCGCGGGGTTCCTCGACGGACCGCTGCACGTCTTCCACTGGCACAAGGAGGGCTTCTCGGCGCCGGCCGCCGCCGAGCTGCTGGCCACCGGCGAGGTCTTTCCTCATCAGGCCTTCCGGATCGGGGCGCGGGCCTACGGCCTGCAGTTCCACCCGGAGGTGACCCCCGGCGTCTTCCAGCGCTGGATCCGAGAGGCCAGCCACATGCTGGCCGAGCCCGGCGCCCATTCCGGCGAGCGCCAGGTCCGGGATGCCGAGCGCTTCGATCAGCCCCTGGCCGAGTGGCTGGCCGGGTTCATGGACTCCTGGCTGGACGCTTAGGCCCGGTCCGGCCGCGGCGGGGCCGACCCGGGGGCTCGGAGGTTTCGGCGGGGTGATCCAAGGTGCCGGGGGCGGCGTAAGGCACACCTAACGGAGACAACGACAATAACTCCGACGATTTGGGAAAGGGGCCGTCCGAGCGGGCGGTCCCTATTTTTTGTGTCAAGTTTCGAGAGAGGAAGCACTCATCATGGGCATCAAGCGTCTTTTCCTGGCAGTCGCAGTCGTCGTCCCGGCCATCGGCCTGGCTGCCTGCGCGAACACCAAGACCGAGTCGGCGAGCGCGCCCAAGGCCGACATCGTCGACACCGCGGTCTCCGCGGGCAGCTTCAAGACCCTGGTCGCGGCGGTTCAGGCCGCCGACCTGGTCGATACGCTCAAGGCCGACGGCCCCTACACCGTCTTCGCGCCCACCGACGCGGCCTTCGCCAAGCTCCCGGAGGGCACGGTCGACAGCCTGCTGAAGCCGGAGAACAAGGACAAGCTGGTCCAGATTCTGACCTACCACGTGGTGCCCGGGAAGATCATGTCGAGCGACATCGCCGGCAAGCAGCTCGCCGCGGCGACGGTCGAGGGGCAGTCGCTGAAGGTCGACGCCACCCAGGGCGTGAAGATCAACAACGCTTCGGTGACCACCGCCGACGTCGAGGCCTCGAACGGCGTGATCCACGTGATCGACACCGTTCTGCTGCCGCAATAACGGCAGGAAAGTTGAGTTGCCACTGGGCGCCGGCCTTGGCCGGCGCCCTTTTTCTTGACCCGCTACTGCTGTTCTCGCGTGGACGCTCCGCCGCGCTCGCGCCGAAGCTCGGCGATCTCGCCCCGCAAAGCCTGAAGCTCGTCGAGGACCGGCTGCATGTTCGCCCCCTGCGCATCGGCTTCCTGCTCGGCAGCCTCGTGCATCGAGTTGACGATGATCGCGATGAAGAGGTTCAGGACCGCGAAGGTCGTCGACAGGATGAAGGCGACGAAGAAGACCCAGGCGTAGGGAAAGACGTCCATGACCGGCCGGACGATGCCCATCGACCAGGACTCGAGGGTCATGATCTGGAACAGCGAGAAGAAGGAACGCCCGACGGTGCCGAACCAGGCGTCGAACTCCGCGCCGAAGAGCTTGGTCGCCATCACAGCGAAGATATAGAAGACCAGCAGCAGCAGCCCGATCACCGAACTCAGGCCGGGAATCGCCCGCAGCAGGGCCTCGATCACCGTGCGCATCTTCGGGACCATCGACAGCAGCCGCAGGGCGCGCAGGATGCGCAGGGCGCGCAGCACCGACATGCCCTCGCTCGCCGGCACCAGAGCGATGCCCACGATGACGAAGTCGAAGAGGTTCCAGGGGCTGCGGAAGAAGGACCAGCGGTAGACGAAGAGCTTGATCGCGATCTCGACCACGAAGATGCAGAGCGCGGCGACATCCAGGAAGATCAGCAGGGCGCCGACCCTGGCCATGATGCTCGGCGAGGTCTCCAGCCCAATGACGATCGCGTTGATGACGATAACGGCGATGATGAAGTTCTGGGTCGCCTGGGCCTCGATCAGGGCCTTCAGGCGTCCTGTCACGGTTCGCGCCGCCATCGATTCTTCCAAAGCACTCATCGCTCGAACTCGAGTTCCACTCTGTTGCGCCGTCCTGCGCCGCGGCCGCCCGGAATCGGGCCGGATCGGCACAGCTTTGTCGGACAGGGTTGCCGTTTGCTTAATCCCCGTGGCCGGCCTGCGCGCCCAAGCCGTCGGCCGGCGGACCGAATGGTCTCCTAGATGGGGCGGCGGCGCGTCTTTTGAAGGGCTTGCGGCGCGCTTCGAGACCGGCTATGCGCAGCAGGGCCCGCGGGCGCTTCGGTTCGCCGGGCCCTCCGAGGGGGGTGGCGGCTTGACGAGGTCGAGCCGGAATCGGCCGAGCGTCGGGCAGCCGCATGGCGGCGCCCGGGCCCGACAAGGTAAGGCGGAGAGGGTGCAGGCATGGCCTGGGGGCTGCTCAAGTACGGCTTCAGCCGCCGCTACCCGGCGCGCCGGGACATCCCGCCGACGCCGGACCTGAAGCCGGCCTACGACGTCGTCATCATCGGCGGCGGCGGCCACGGGCTCGCCATCGCCTACTACCTGGCCTGCTATCACGACGTCCGGAAGGTCTGCGTGCTGGAGAAGGGCTACCTGGCGGGCGGCAACACGGCGCGCAACACGGCGGTGATCCGCTCCAACTACATCACCCCGGAATCGGTCCGCTTCTACAAGGAGGGGGTCGAGCTCTACGACCGGCTCTCAGGCGAGCTCGGCTTCAACCTGCTCTACAGCCGGCGCGGCCAGCTCACCCTGGCGCATTCCGATGCGACCCTGCGGACCTTCCGGCAGCGCGCCGAGGTCGGGCGCTTCTGCGGTACGCGGATCGAGATGGTCGATCGCAATCAGATCCGCGAGATCGTGCCCTGCCTCAACCTCGAGATGACGCGCTATCCGATCCTCGGCGGGCTCTGGCATCCCGACGGCGGCACCGGCCGCCACGACGCGGTCGCCTGGGGCTATGCCGCGCGCGCCGCTGAACTGGGCGTCGAGATCCACCAGCGCACGGAAGTGACCGGGATGACGGTCGACAACGGCCGGGTCACCGCGGTCCACACCAACCGCGGGATGACCCAGGGCGGCCAGGTGGTGCAGGCCGTAGCCGGGATGAGCTCGCAAGTCGCGGCGATGGCCGGGATCCGCCTGCCCATCCGCAGCTTCCCGCTGCAGGCCATGGTGACCGAGCCGCTCAAGCCCTTCCTCGATCCCCTGGTCTCCTCGGCCGGCCTCCACGCCTACGTCTCCCAGACCGCACGGGGCGAGCTGGTGATCGGCGGCGGCTCCGATCCCTATCCGCTCTACTCGACCCGCTCCACGCTCGACCTCAAGGAGAGCCTGATCGGCCACACCCTGGAGCTCTTCCCCTTCCTCGCCGAGGTGCGGCTGCTGCGGCAGTGGGCCGGGATCACCGACATGACGCCGGACTACAGCCCGATCCTGGGCGCGAGCCCGCTGAAGAACTACTGGCTCGACGCCGGCTGGGGCACCTGGGGCTTCAAGGCGACGCCGGTCGCCGGCAAGCGCCTGGCTGAAGCGGTGGCCACGGGCAAGCTGCCGGCCATCCTCGAGCCCTTCCGACTGGCGCGCTTCCGCAGCTTCGACCTGGTCAACGAGATGGGCGCCACGGCGGCCAGCCATTGATGGGAGCGCCCGAATGAAGATCCTCCGCTGCCCGCTCAACGGCCCGCGCAACATCTCGGAGTTTGCCTGCTTCGGCGAGGTGGTCGGGGTGCCCGAGCCGGCCGAAACCGATGACGCCGCCTGGGCCGACCATGTCTGGAACGAGAACAACACCGCGGGCGTGGTCCGCGAGTGGTGGTGCCACCTGCCGTCGAGCTTCTGGTTCATCGCCGAGCGCGACACCGTGACCGACGAGATCCTGCGGAGCTATCCGGCCGACGAGGTCTACGGGACGCGGCGCGACTTCAAGGCCGGGACGCCCTCGACGTGACCGCCCAGCCCAACCGCCTGCCGTCGCCCTTCGGCCTGCTGATCGACCGCGACCGCCGGGTCGGCTTCTCCTTCGAGGGCCGGCGCTTCGAGGGCTTCGAGGGCGACAGCATCGCCTCGGCCCTGGCGGCCTGCGACCAGTGGGTGCTGTCGCGCTCCTTCAAGTACCACCGGCCGCGCGGGGTCATGAGCCTGGCCGGGCACGACGCCAACGGCCTGGTGCAGCTGCCGGGCGCTCCCAACGTGCCGGCCGAGCTGGCGCCGATCTCCGAGGGCCTGGCGGTGCGGGCGCAGAACGTCAGCGGCAGCCTGCGCTTCGACCGCGCCGCCTGGGTCCGCGCCTTCGCCCGCTTCCTGCCGGTCGGCTTCTACTACCGCGCCTTCTACCGGCCCGGCGGCGCCTGGCAGCGCTTCTGGGAGCCCTGGTTTCGCCGCAAGGCGGGACTGGGCGCGGTCGATCTCGCCGCCCGCCCCGGCGATTTCGACAAGGCTTATGCCTTCTGCGACGTCGCGGTGATCGGCGGCGGCCCGGCCGGCCTCGCCGCCGCCCTGGCCGCAGCCAGCCAGGGGGCCGAAGTCTGCCTGATCGAGCAGGCCCCGGTGCTGGGCGGCGCCCTGACCTACGCCCGCCTGGACCTGCAAGGCCACGCCGCCGCCGAGGCGCGCCGGGCCCTGCTGGGCGAGCTCGCATCGGCCTCCGGAATCACGGTTATGACTTCAGCCTTCTGCAACGGCTGGTTCGCGGACAACTACCTGCCGGTCCTGCGCGGCAACCGCATGACCAAGCTGCGGGCCGGCGAGGTGGTCCTGGCGACCGGCGAGATCGAGCAGCCCGCCGTGTTCCGCAACAACGACCTTCCGGGGGTGATGCTGGGCAGCGCCGCCCAGCGGCTGATCCGGCTCTACGGCGTGCGTCCGGGGCGGCGGGCCGTGGTGCTGGCCGGCAACCCGGACGGCTACGGCCTCGCCCTCGACCTGCTGGATGCCGGGGCCGAGGTCGCGGCCGTGATCGACCCCCGGCCCGCCGGCGACGCCTCGCGCTTGGCCGCGGCGGTCGCGGCCAAGGGCGTCAGGGTCCTGACCGGCCGGACGATCCGGGACGCGCGGCCCGGGCGTGGCGGGCGCCGGGTCGCCCGGGTCCGGCTGGCGGCGCTGCCGCCGGAGGGCGACGGCGGTCCGGCCGAAAGCCTCGACTGCGATCTGGTCTGCGTCTCGGCCGGGACCCTGCCGGCCTATCAGCTCGCCCTGCAGGCCGGCGCCCGGCTCGACGCAGAGGGTGCGGAGGCGCGGCTGCGGATCACCGGCCTGCCGGAGCGGGTCCGGCTGGCCGGCGGGTCGGCCGGCGGCTACGCCCTCGACGAGGTGATCACCCAGGGCTGGAATGCCGGCTGGACGGCGGCCGGCGGCGACGACACGGCGGCCTCGCTGCCCCAGGTCCAGGTCCGCGACGACCGCAGCGCGCCGCAGACCGCAGCGGCCAGCCCCTTGCCGGCGGAGGCCCTCGGCGAGGACTTCGTTGACTTCGACGAGGACCTGCAGGTCGCCGACCTGGTCAACGCGGTGGCCGAGGGCTACGACGAGATCGAGCTGGTGAAGCGGTTCTCCACCGTCGGCATGGGACCGAGCCAGGGCCGCCACGCCGCGCTCAACACGGCGCGGATCGTCGCCCGCGCGACCGGCCGCGACCTCGGGGCGGTCGGCGTCACCACGGCGCGTCCGCCGGTCATGCCCGAGCGCCTGGGCCTGCTCGCCGGGCGCCGCTTCGAGCCCGAACGCCTGACTCCCATGCACCACCGCCACCTGGCCGCCGGCGCGCGGATGATGACCGCGGGCTCCTGGTGGCGGCCCGCCTACTACGGCGCCGAGTCGGAGCGCCAAGCCTGCATCGACGCCGAGGTCCGATCGGTGCGCGAGGCCGCCGGCCTGATCGACGTCTCGACCCTGGGCGGGCTCGAGGTCCGTGGCCCGGACGCCGCCGAGTTCGTCGAGCGGCTCTACACCTTCGCCTACAAGAAGCAGCCGGTCGGGCGCTGCCGCTACCTGCTGATGACCAACGAGGCCGGCGGCATCGTCGACGACGGCGTCGCCTGCCGCTTCGCCGAGGACCACTTCTACCTGACCGCGACCACCGGGGGGGTCGAGCGGGTCTACCGGACCATGCTCTGGTGGAACGCCCAGTGGCGGCTCGAGGTCGACGTCGCCAACGTCACGGCGGCCTATGCCGGGATCAACCTGGCCGGGCCGCGCGCGCGGGAGCTGCTGGCCGGCCTGGTCGAGGGCATCGACCTCTCGCCCCGGGCCTTTCCCTACATGGGCCTGCGCGAGGGCTACGTCGCCGGACTCCCGGCCCGCGTCCTGCGGGTCGGCTTCGTCGGCGAGCTGGGCTACGAGATCCACGTCCCGGCCTCCTACGGCGAGGCGCTCTGGGACCGCCTGATCGCGGCCGGCGGGGACGACGGCCCGCGGCCCTTCGGGGTCGAGGCCCAGCGCGTCCTGCGGCTGGAGAAGGGCCACATCATCGTCGGCCAGGATACCGACGCCATGACCACGCTGGAGGAGGCGCAGCTGGCCTGGGCGGTGGCTGGCATGAAGGCCTTCTTCGTCGGCCAGCGCTCCCTGGCCCTGCGCGCGCGCCAGCCTTCGAAGCGCCGGCTGGTCGGCTTCGCCCTGCCGCCCGATGCGGCCCTGCCGCAGGAGGGCCAGCTCGTGGTCCGCAAGGAAGAGATGGTCGGCTTCGTCACCTCGGTGGTGCGCTCGCCGACGCTCGGCCAGATTATCGGTCTGGCCTACACCGCGGCCGAGGCGGCGCAGCCCGGCGACAGGCTCACGATCCGCCTGACCGACGGCGCCCTGGTCCAGGGCCAGGTGGTCACCTTGCCCTTCTACGACCCCGAGAACCGGCGCCAGGAGGGCTGAGGCCGTGGCCGAGCCGAAACTGACGGACTATCCCCGGCGCAGCTTCGTGCACCGCAAGCTGGAGGCGGCCGGTGCCAGCTTCGTCGCCCTGGGCGACGCGGCCATCGCCGCCGACTTCGGCGATGCGGCGGCCGAGGCGGCCATGGCCAGCCAGCTCGGCCTGAGCGACCTCTCGGTGGTCGCCCGCAGCGGCTTCAAAGGCCCGGGCGCGCTGGACTGGCTCGCAGGGCAGGGGCTCGCGGTCCCGGAAGCGAACAACCTTGCGTCGCGCCAGGCCGACGGCGGCCTTCTGGCGCGCCTCTCGCCCAACGAGGCCCTGTTCCTCGGGGCTCTGGAGGATGGCGAGGCCAAGCTTGCTGCGCTCGACGAGGCCTGGCACGCCGGCCGCGAGACGGGCGCGGGGCCGCAGGGCTATCCCTTGCCGCGCCGGGACAGCCACGCCTGGTTCCGGCTGACCGGCGAGAAATGGCCGGCGACGCTGGCCAAGCTCTGCGCGGTCGACCTGCGGCCGGCCAGGTTCGCCGACGCTACCGTCGCCCAGACGATGGCGGCGCGGGTCGCCGTGGTCGCGATCCGAGACGACATCGCCGACCTCCCGGCCTTCCACCTCCTGGTCGACAGCGCCTCGGCGGCCTACCTCTGGGACTGCCTGCTGGACGCCATGGCCGAGTTCGGCGGGCGGCCGGTCGGGCTCTCGGCCCTGAAGAGCCTGGGCTGAGCGGCCGCCCGCGCAGCGGTCAGCGGGCCGAGGCCAGACCCGGCAGCCGAAGGGCGCGGTTCTGCAAGGCCGTGATCGCGGCATGCGCCGAGATAGCGATATTGCGGTGGGCGGCCTCGGTCGGGTGAACCAGATCCCAAAACAGGGTCCCGGTCGAATCGAAGGTCTCGCCCTCGGGCGGGCACACGCCCGTCGGTTGAGCGGCGCCGTCGAGGTCCGGCGTCAGGCAGGGCAGGGTTATGTTCTCGAAGCCGAAGACCTCCGGGTTCCGGCGCAGGGCCCGGAAGGTCGCGTTGACGTCGAAGAGCGCGACCTCGAGGCGGCTGAAGAGGCGAAAGCCGGCGACCTTGGCTTCGAGCAGCGCGTTGTGCGTCGCGGTCGCGAGGTTCAGGACCTCGGTGGTCCGGGTTACGATTCCGAGCGGCGTGTCACCGAGATCGGGCAGGTTGACGATGAAAAAGCGGCGCCCGCCCAGGTCGGTGAGGCGCCGGATCGCGGTGACGATGTTGCCGACCACGTCGACCGGGTTGGCGTTGACGACCGAGAAGTAGTCATTGGCGCCGATCCAGATGATCACGAGGTCGTCGCGCTCGAAGCCGCCGCCGGCGGCGGCAAAGCTCTCGACCTGAGACAGCAGGCCGATCGGCGCGCCCGAATTGCTCCCGAAGCCCGACTGGGCGCTCCCGTAGGCCTGGCCGTTGGCGAGCGGATCTTCGGTGACCTTGATTCCGAAGTCGATGTCCAGATCGAGCAGGGGCGCCAGGCTCTCGACCCAAACCGGGCCGTCCGAGAAGCGGCCTTCGAAGTAGGGCGGGCTCTCCGGCTGGTCGCCGGTCACGGCGAAGAGGTTGCCGCTGTCCGACAAGCTGTCGCCGAAGACGTAGAGGTTGGTGAAGGGGCGGGCGGAAAGGTCCCGGGCTTCGGCCCAGCCGCTGACGGCAAAGGCCATGGGCAGGGCCAGACCGAGGACCTTGAGGGGGTGAGGTGACATGGAGGCCTCCCAGGCAAGACGAGATCCGCGGGGGCTTCTTGCCGAAGCCCTTTGCGGATCGTCATGCCCTGACCCCTTAGGTGATCTGCCGATCAATGCGGCGGGTCGAGGTTAGGACGGGCGGCCTGTCGTGGGAAGTCCCTGGTGAACGGCCTTCTGTCTACCTTGATCGGAGCGTGATGCGGATGGCCGAGGTCGCCTAGATCAAACTGCGCTCAATTGGACTCAATTGAGTGCAGATAATTTGATCCATTCCATATAGATAGAGCAGCTCATCTGCGTTCGAACGAACGCAGGCTGCTCTAGCGGAAGAGGGCGAGCCAGGTCTTGCGGTTCATGTCGGGATTCTCTTGGACCTGATCCGGCACCCATTCGGTTGCCATGTTGTCGTCGGTCGCGATCTCGAACTGAGCAGTCCTGTCCAGGATGGAGGACTTGCTTTCCAGGCTGGGCTGCCCGCGCGTCTCGAAGGTATAGGGGCGATCGGTCTGCAGAGAGGTGATGACTTGCTCAAGGCGCTCCCGGTCCCGCTGACGCTTCAAGTCCAGTATCGCTCGTCCGTCGATGCGATAATGCAGGAGGGTCTCTCGAAGGCGCGACGGGTCGGGCCGGATCGGCGAATCGCTTGCGACGATCATGCTGCCAAAGCGAAGGGCGTGGGGGAAGGCGGTTGCTGCCGTTCTCTGTGCGATGGCCGAATGGGTCGTATTGAAGTAGTAGATGCCGCCGTCCTTGAGGTTTGCCCGGACAATCTCGAAGAACTCGCGGGACAGGAGGTTTGCCGCATAGGCGCGCCAGTGGAAGGTGGTGTTCGCAACGATGACGTCAAAACGTCGATCCGGATTTGCCGCCAGCCAGCGCCGCCCGTCGTCGACGATGAACTCGACCTTTGGGTTGTCGAGCAGCGATCGCGTTTCCTGGTAATGCCCGAGCAACTCGATATAGCCGGAATTGATCTCGATGATCGTCAGCTTCTCCACATCCGGATGATGTGCCAAGACCTGGGCCCAAGAGCCCGACCCAATCCCGATCGAGAGCACGTGGCGTGGAGCCGGATGAAAGGCGGAGAGCGCGTAGGGCCGGAACAGCTGGTTCTGGTCCTTGACGAAGCCGGTGCTTATGACCCCGTCGTAGACCCCTCCGCCAAGGACTGTACCCTTCTTCGTGACCACGACAACGCCGCTCCGGTTCTCGAACCGATGGGCCAACGCAGCTTCGGGGCGTTCGGCATAGGCCCTGAAGTGCAAGCGTTCGTAGAAGAGGCTGAAAAGGGGAGCAGACAGGGCGATCATGGCCAGGGCGCAGGCCGAGACGGCCGTCATGCGGGGCAGCAGAACGCGGGCCTTGGTCCCAAGGGTGATGAGGATGCCTGCGCAGAGCAACAGCCCGGTCAGGCCCAAGGACAGGTTGATTTCCTCGGCAGACCAGAATTCCATCAGAACGAAACCGGTCACCAGGCTGCCGCTGGCGGAGCCGATGATGTTCGCCAGGTAGAGGAGGCTGACGCGGCTGCCGGCCCGATCGTCCGCGTTTACGGCGTAGTGGCTCAAGAGGGGCAGGGCGGCCCCAAGCATCGCCGAGGCCGCGGCGACCCAAAGCAGCGTCGCAGCCATCGGCAGGCCCCAGGACAAGGTCCAGGAGAGAGCCGGCAGGACAAGGAACCCGACGACGTTCGCCGCCAGGAGGAACTTGGCGACGAGGTAGAGCTCATGGTGGCGGTCGCCTCGGTCGTCTCTGCGGCAATGGCGGTGCGCTAACAGGGCGCCGTAGGCGATGCCGGCGAGATAAAAGCCGAGGAAGATCGGAAAGGTCTTCGGATGGCCCCCCGCTGCGACGAGAAAGTAGCGGGCCCAGAGGATCTCATAGGAAAGCGAGACGAAACCGGCCAGGCCGACCAGCAAAAGAGCCAGGGCAAGGCGTCGGAGCTGCAAGGGCCGCTGGTTCCCATCCCGCTCGGCGGGCCGCGCCTCGAGGGCTGCGGCGACACGATCCCCTTGTGCCGCCTTGCCCCATTGGACATGGACGAGGACCGCGCCGGCGGCGATCAGCAAGTTCAGGGTTGCCGCCGAGGCCACGGTACCCGACAGCCCTGCAAGCGCGAAGATGAAGAACCCGGTCAGGATGCAGGCGGCGGCGGCCCCAAGGGTGTTGACGAAATAGAGCATGCCGACGGACTGACCCACGCTGTTGTTCTGTCGGATCAGAAAGCCGACCAGCACGGGCAGGGTCGCACCCATGAGAAGGGTGGGCAGCAAGACCAGCCCGAAGGTGATCAGGAAGACGTAGAGCGGCGTGGCCCCCAGGGTATGCGCCGCCACGAGGTCGAAGATCCGAAGCGAACCGAAGCCGAAGAGCCCGATGCCCAGCTCGAGGCCCGCGAAGATGATGAGCGGCGGCCACTTGCCCAGTCTCGACAAGGCCCCGCCGAGCAGCGCGCCGAAGCCGAGCCCGAGCATGAAGGCCGTGACAACGACCGTGATCGACTCGATATTGACACCGTAGATCGTGAACAGCTTGCGTTGCCAGACGAGCTGGTAAAGCAGCGCCGGAAATCCAGAGAAGAAAAAGACACCGTAGAGCAGCTTTGGGCTCCACGGCGAGGACGAGGCTGTGCTGAGGGTCATCGTTCGCTCGGTCGTCATTGGTGCCGGGCGAGTATTGAAGGAAGACCTTTGAAAAACCGTTACAAATTTCGACTGCGTTGACGGGGACCGGCTGCAAGCGAAGTCATATGCGCCTCCCGAGCCGCGGCTCGTTCTCGGCGAAGAGCCCGGCTTTGGGTGAGCTGGTGCGTGCCGACCACCACACTAGCGACCTTCGGCGCCGGCTTGGGCTCGGCAAGCGGCTCAATAGCAGCGAGTCCGCTCGCCCCACTGGATGCGTCCATCCGGCAGGTAGCGGTAGACGTCGTCGACGACGCAATGGGGCTGGCGCGGCGGCGGCGCGTAGTAGGTCTGCGCGGGCGCCGGCGCGGCGTAGCGCGGCTGCGAGAGGATCGAGCCGAGGATCACGGCGCCGCCGACGATGCCCGCCGCCGCCAGGAGGTCGTCGCCGTCGATGTCGTTGTGCTTGTGGCGGCGGTGGTGCCTGTGGCGATGGTGGTGCCTGTACTTGTGGCGGTACTTGCGCTTGTGATGGTGCTTGTAGTGGTAGTGCTTGTTGTAGCCGTGGCCGCGGTGGTCGGCCGAGGCCGGCTGCCCGGTCAGCAAGACCGCGATGCCGACGACTGCAACGGTGAGCAGCTTCTTCATCGTCCACTGGCTCCTTGCGCCGAAGAGTTCTGCCGCCAGCTTGGCTGGGCGGCTTTCGTCTTATGTGATGGTTATACGCCCGCTCATCGCCTTCCATCCCTCGATGGCAGCGCAAGGAAAAGTGCCTAGCGGCAAAGAGTTAGGTGAGATAACCTGTCGGCCCACTACAATCATGGCGGGCGTGGGTTTGGTTGAGGCGACGGGATCGGCGGAACCGCAGGGAAAAGCGGCCTTGTGTGCGAAGGCGCGCTTCACGGTCGACGAAGACTACCTGCAGAGGTACTGGGCTGACTGGATCCGCAGCAGAAGCCGCTTTGGGCGGTTCTCTTTCCCGGTCGATTGCGTGATTGTCGTGGGAAGCCTTCTCTTTGCGGTCATACTCCGAGATAGCATCTGGGCGCTGTTCTTTGTCTTGATGCTTGTGCTGGGCCTATTGGGGATGGCCTGGGACGTTTTTCTAAAGAAGCGCTGGTTTCGAAGGCGACGTCTGGCGCGCCAATTTGGCGCCGAGGTCGAAATAACTTTCACAGACGATCATGTCGTGTTGAAGGGCCCTCTATCCGTTAGCACCTGCGCCTGGGCTTACTTCGCAGGGATAAAGAGTGGTCTTGATGGCATATACTTGTTGGTTCCGGAGAAGGGCTTCACAGTATACGTGCCCCATGGCGCTATCAGTCCAAAGAATGCCATTGCCGAGATCTTGGCGAAGGACAAAACCTGACAGTGTTCAAAGTGCGGAGTCTTCGCCGGCCAGCGGCCGATGGGCCTGCTACTGGTCGCGACATCACTCCACCATCGGCAGCTTCAGGCCGTGCTCCCGGGCGCAGTCGCGGGCGAGGTCGTAGCCGGCGTCGGCGTGGCGCATGACGCCCGAGGCCGGGTCGTTGGTCAGGACCCGCGCGATGCGCCGGGCGGCCTCCTCGCTGCCGTCGCAGCAGATCACCATGCCGGCGTGCTGGGAGAAGCCCATGCCGACCCCGCCGCCGTGGTGCAGGGAGACCCAGGTCGCGCCGCTGGCGCAGTTCAGCAGGGCGTTGAGCAGCGGCCAGTCGGAGACCGCGTCGGAGCCGTCCTGCATGCCCTCGGTCTCGCGGTTGGGGCTGGCGACCGAGCCGGAGTCCAGGTGGTCGCGGCCGATCACGACGGGCGCGGAAAGCTCGCCCCTGGCGACCATCTCGTTGAAGGCCAGGCCGAGCCTGGCCCGCTCGCCCAGGCCGACCCAGCAGATCCGCGCCGGCAGGCCCTGGAAGGAGATCCGCTCCTTGGCCATGTCGAGCCAGGTGTGCAGGTGCGGATCGTCGGGGATCAGCTCCTTGACCTTGGCGTCGGTCTTGAAGATGTCCTCCGGCTCGCCCGAGAGCGCGGCCCAGCGGAAGGGCCCGACACCGCGGCAGAACAGCGGCCGGATGTAGGCCGGCACGAATCCGGGGAAGTCGAAGGCCTCGGCGACCCCCTGGTCCAGGGCGACTTGGCGGATGTTGTTGCCGTAGTCGAAGGTCGGGATGCCTTGGCGCTGGAAGTCGAGCATGGCCCGGACGTGGACGGCCATGGACTCGCTGGCGGCCTTGACCACGGCCTCGGGGTCGCGCTCGATCCGGGTCTCCCACTCCTCCAGGGTCCAGCCGGCGGGCAGGTAGCCGTTGAGTGGGTCGTGGGCCGAGGTCTGGTCGGTCACGGCGTCGGGCTTGACCCCGCGCCGGACCAGCTCCGGCAGGACCTCGGCGCAGTTCCCGACCAGGCCGACCGAGCGGGCCTTGCCCGCAGCGCAGGAATCCGCGATAAGGGCCAGGGCCTTGTCCAGGTCGTCGGTCATGACGTCGAGGTAGCGGGTCTCGAGGCGCCGCTCGATCCGGCTCGGCCGACACTCGACCGCCAGCATGGAGGCGCCGGCCATGGTCGCGGCCAGGGGCTGGGCGCCGCCCATGCCGCCCAGGCCGCCGGTCAGGATCCACTTGCCGCGCCAGTCGCCGCCGAAGTGCTGGCGGCCGCATTCGACGAAGGTCTCGTAGGTGCCCTGGACGATGCCCTGGCTGCCGATGTAGATCCAGGACCCGGCGGTCATCTGGCCGTACATCATCAGGCCCTTCTGATCGAGCTGGTTGAAATGCTCCCAGTCGGCCCAGTGCGGCACCAGGTTGGAGTTGGCGATCAGAACCCGGGGCGCGTCTGCGTGGGTGCGGAAGACGCCGACCGGCTTGCCGGACTGGACCAGCAGGGTCTCGTCGGCCTCCAGGTCCTTCAGGCAGTCGACGATCCTGTCGTAGCAGGCCCAGTTCCGGGCGGCCCGGCCGATGCCGCCGTAGACCACCAGCTCCTCCGGCTTCTCGGCGACCTCCGGGTCGAGGTTGTTCATCAGCATCCGGAGCGGCGCCTCGGTCAGCCAGGACTTGGCATTGAGCTGCGTCCCGCGCGGCGCGCGGATCCTGCGGGTGTTGTCGAAGCGCGGGTTCTGGGTCATCGTCGGTCCTCGGCGTGCCGTGCGGGTCCCGCACAACCTACAACGACAGGCCAAGGCCGTGGCAGGGAAATCAGAGCCTTCCGAAGCGATGCCGCCCTACCGTTTCAAGCCCGGAAGCCTGCCGCTGCTGGTCTCGGTGCCCCATGCCGGGACCGAGGTCCCGGCCGAGCTGCGCGGCCGCATGACCGAGGCGGCCCTGGCCCTGCCGGACACCGACTGGCATGTGGACCGCTTGTACGATTTCCTTGACGACCTGGGCGCCTCGACGATCGTCGCCCGCCAGTCGCGCTACGTCATCGACCTGAACCGGGCGCCGGACAGCCGGCCGCTCTATCCCGGCGCCAGCAACACGGAGCTTTGCCCAACCTCTACCTTCGACGAGGCGCCGATATATCGCGCGGAGGAGGGGCCGAGCCCGGAAGAGATCGAAGCCCGGCTGGATGCGGTTTGGCGGCCCTATCACGCGAAGATGCGGGAAGAGCTGGCGCGCATCAGGGCGGCGCACGGCATCGCCGTGCTCTGGGACGCCCATTCGATCCGAAGCCAAGTGCCGCGCTTCTTCGAGGGCCGGCTGCCCGATTTGAACCTGGGCACCGCGGACGGCCAGTCGGCCTGGGCGGAGCTGACCGGCCTGCTGGGCGCCGTGGCCCGCGAGGCCGAGGCGCTGGGCTACAGCCACGCCGTCAACGGCCGCTTCAAGGGCGGCTACATCACCCGCAGCTTCGGCGCCCCCGGCCAGGGCATCCACGCGGTCCAGCTCGAGCTCTCCCAGATCACCTACATGGACGAGGATCCGCCCTACGACTTCCGCGACGATCTGGCGGAGAAGGTGCGGCCGGTCCTGCAGGGCCTGCTCGACGCGGCACTGGCCTGGGCCGAGCTCGAGGCTAGCGGCTGACGCCGGCCTTGATCCTCTGAAAGAGCGGGTTGAAGCCGATGCGGTAGGCGAGTTCCGCCGGGCTCTCGATGTCCCAGATGCAGAGGTCGGCGATCTTGCCGGCCTCAAGGGTGCCGTGGCTCTCGGCCAGGCCCAGCGCCTTAGCGGCGTTGCGGGTGATCCCGGCCAGGGCCTCCTCCGGGGTCAGGCCGAAGAGCGTGCAGCCCATGTTGAGCATCAGCAGCAGGGAGGTGACCGGGGCGCTGCCGGGGTTGCAGTCGGTCGCGAGCGCGATGGGCACGCCGTGGCGCCGCAAAGCCTCGACCGGCGGCAGCTTGGTCTCCTTCAGCACGTAGAAGGCGCCGGGCAGCAGCACCGCCACGGTCCCGGCCTCGGCCATGGCCTCGACGCCGGCCTCGCCGGTGTACTCAAGGTGGTCGGCCGAGAGCGCGCGGAAGCGGGCGGCGAGGGCCGCGCCGCCGAGGTCGGAGAGCTGGTCGGCATGGAGCTTGACCGGCAGGCCGTGGTCACGGGCCGCCTGGAAGACGCGGGCGGTCTGCTCGGGGCTGAAGCCGATGCCCTCACAGAAGGCGTCGACCGCGTCGGCGAGGCCCGACTCGGCGACCTTTGGCAGCATCGCGACCACGGCGTCGGTGTAGGCCTCGGCGTCGCCTTCGGACTCCGGTGGGACGGCGTGGGCGCCGAGGAAGCTCGTTCGGACCGTAACGGGGTGGGTCTCGCCGAGGCGGCGGGCGACCCGGAGCTGCTTCAGCTCGGCCTCGATTTCTAGGCCATACCCCGATTTAATTTCAATGGTTGTTACGCCTTCTTGAAGTAACGTCTGAAGTCGGGCCTCAGCCGTCGTGTAAAGATCTTCTTCCGCCGCCGTCCGGGTCGCGGCCACGGTCGAGCGGATGCCGCCGCCGGCGCGGGCGATTTCCTCGTAGCTGGCACCCTCAAGGCGCAGCTCGAACTCCCGGGCACGGTCGCCGCCGTAGACCAGGTGGGTGTGGCAGTCGATCAGCCCCGGCGTGATCCAGCGGCCCTCCAGGTCGGTGACCTGCCTGGCGAGCGAGCCGACCGGGCCGGGCGCCTCGCCCAGCGGGCCGAGCCAGACGATGCGGCCGTCCTCGATGCCCAGGGCGGCGTTCTCGATCGCGCCGTAGGGCGCCGCGCCAACGAAGCTCGCGAGGCGGGCCTTGACGAACAGCTGATCCCACATGACCGGCTCCCCATTGTGGCCGCTCGAAGGATCGTCTTAGAGTGCATCCGCAGGGGAGACAACTCCGGGGATGCCGTGAAGCTATTCGCCGAAAGCGCCCTGCTGCCCGCGGGCTGGCGCCGTGACGTGCGCTTCGAGATCGACGCCGAGGGCAGCCTTGCCGCCGTGGAACCGCAGGCCAGCGCCGAGGGTGCCATGCGCCTGGCAGGCCCGGCGCTGCCGGGCCTGCCCAACCTTCACAGCCATGCCTTCCAGCGGGCCATGGCCGGCCTGGCCGAGCGGGCCGGGCCGGGGGACGACAGCTTCTGGACCTGGCGCGAGGTCATGTACGGCTTCCTCGAGCGGCTCGAACCGGGTCAGATCGAGGCCATCGCCGCCCAGCTCTACGTCGAGATGCTGGAGGCCGGCTACACCGCGGTCGGCGAGTTCCACTACCTGCACCACGACCCCCGAGGCGAGCCCTACGCCGACCTGGCGGAGACCTCGCGGCGCGTGATCGCCGCCGCCGCCCGGACCGGGATCGGGATCACCCAACTGCCGGTGCTCTACCGCCACGGCGACTTCGGCGGCGGCGCGGCCGGCCCGGGGCAGCGCCGCTTCCTCAACGATCCGGAACGCTTGCTGCGCCTGGTCGAGTCCCTGGCGGCGGACCATCGGGACGATCCGCAGGTCCGGGTAGGCGCGGCGCCGCATTCCCTGCGTGCGGTGACCGAGGCCGAGCTGACGGAACTGCTGGCGGGGCTCGCGGCGCTCGACGCCCAGGCGCCGGTCCACCTCCACATCGCCGAGCAGCAGAAGGAGGTGCAGGACTGCATCGCCCGGTCCGGCCAGCGGCCGGTCGAATGGCTGCTGGGCCGCTTCGAGGTCGACGCGCGCTGGTGCCTGGTGCACGCCACCCACGTGACCGAGGAGGAGACCCGCCGCCTCGCCGAGACCGGGGCGGTCGCCGGGGTCTGCCCGACCACCGAGGCGAACCTGGGCGACGGGATCTTTCCGGCCCGCGCCTTCCTCGAGGCCGGCGGCCGCCTGGGCATCGGCTCCGACAGCCACATCTCGGTCAGCCCGATCGAAGAGCTGCGCTGGCTGGAGTACGCCCAGCGCCTAACCGCCCGGGCCCGGAACCTGCTCGTCGGAGAGGGCGCGTCGGTGGGCGGGTCCCTCTATCGCTGGGCTCTGAAAGGCGGGGCGCAGGCGCTGGGCCGGCCGATCGGCCGCCTGGCGCCCGGCTGCCGCGCCGACCTGGTGGTCCTGGATCCGAAGGTGCCGGTGCTGCTGGGCAAGCAAGAGGACGGCCTGCTCGACGCCCTGGTCTTCGCCGGGAACGTCAATCCGGTGCGCGACGTCATGGTCGGCGGCCGCTGGCGGGTCGAGCAGGGCCGTCACCGCGAACGAGACGCCGTCTTCGAAAACTACCGCAAGGCTCTGAAATTCCTGGAAGCCTGAGGGTTGGCGCGTGACCGAAATCAGCTTCACCTACCTCTCGGGCCCGGACATCGCCGCCCTGGAGATGACCGACGACGAGATCCTGGATGCGGTCGAGGCGGGCCTGCGCGCCCAGGGCCGTGGCGAGACCGTGATCGAGCCGCGGGTGCACCTGGAGCCGGACCCGGCCTTCCGCGGCCACTTCAACGTGCTGCGCGGCTACGTCGCGCCTCTCGACCTGGCCGGGGTCAAGATCGTCGGCGACTACCTCGACAACTACAGGCAGGGCCTGCCTTCGGAGATGGCCCTGCTCAACCTCTTCGATCCCCGGACCGGGATGCCGGTGGCGCTGCTCGACGCCACGGCGATCACCGAGATGCGCACCGGGGCGATCACCGCCCTGGGCGCCAAGCACCTGGCCCGGCGCGACGCGAAGGTTCTGGGGCACATCGGTGCGCGCGGCTCCTCCTACTGGAACGTCCGGCTGATCGCCCGGCTCTTCGAGCTGGAAGAGGTGCGGGTCCATTCCCGCCGGCCGGAGAGCCGCAGGCCCTTCGCGGCGCGTCTGACCGAGGAGCTGGGCATCCCGGTGCGGGCCGTGGACAGCTGGGAGGCGGCGCTGGCCGGCGCCGACATCCAGGTCGAGGCCTCGCGCCTGGCGGCGCCGGAGCCGCTGTTCAAGACCGCCTGGGTCAGGCCGGGCAACCTGGTGATCCCCTACGGCACCATGAGCGCGGTCGAGCTCTCGCTGACCGAGGTGATGGACAAGGTGGTGATCGACGACCGCGGCCAGATGCGCGCCGGCAAGCTCGGTGCCCTGCGCGCCCATGTCGACGGCGGCAAGATCAGCGAGGCGACGGTGCACGCGGAGCTTGGCGAGATCGTCGCCGGCGACCGCCCGGGCCGGGAAGGCGACGACGAGACGATCCTGTTCTGGCACCGCGGCCTGTCGCTCTCGGACATCGCCCTGGGTGCCGCCATGCTGCGCAAGGCGGCGGCGCGGGGCCTGGGGCAGCGCCTGCGCTATGCGTAAAACGGACAAGTTCTACAATGACTTGGCGCCGTATTATCACCTGATGTTCGAGGACTGGAACGCGGTGGTCAGGCGGCAGGCCGAGGCCCTCGGCCCTCTGATCGCCAGGCTGGCGGGCCCCGGCCCGAAGCGCATCCTGGACGCCAGCTGCGGGATCGGCACCCAGGCCATTGGCCTGGCCCTCAAGGGTCACGCGGTCACCGCCACCGACCTCTCGGCCTCGGCGGTCGCGCGGGCCCGACGGGAGGCCGCGCGCTTCGGTGTCGAGATGACCTTCGGAACGGCGGATTTGCGCGAAGTGGATCGCAGCGTCCCGGGCCCCTTCGACCTCGTGGTCTCGCTCGACAACGCACTGCCGCACCTGGAGAGCGACCGGGATCTGCGCCGGGCCCTGGCCGCCGTTCGGACGCTGCTAGGCGCGGACGGTTTCTTCCTCGCCTCGGTGCGGGACTACGACCACCTGCGTCAGGAGCGCCCCGAGGGAACGCCGCTCGCCGTCTACCCGGAGGCGGACGGCGAGCGCCGGGTGCGGCAGACCTGGGATTGGTGGCCGGACGGCGAGGGCTACGACTTCACGCTGCGCATCGAGAGGCGGCGGGTCGGAAAGCCCGAGACCATGGTCTTTACCGGCCGCTATCGCGCGCTGAGGCGGGCGGAGCTGAACGCGGCGCTGGAAGCTTCGGGCTTCCCGGATCCTACCTGGCTGGCGCCCGCGGAGACCGGCTTCTTCCAGCCCATCGTCGCCGCGCGGCCGGGCTAATCGACCGTCTGTCGGACCGCGGCGAGAAGGCGGCCGGAGGCCAGCAGCTCCGCATCCAAGGCTTCCACGTCGGGGGCCAGGGCGCGGTCCTCGTCCAGGGTGTCGACCACCCCGCGGACGAGGTCGTGGGCGACCTCGGTGCCGCGGCCCAGGCTGGGCGGCTCGGCCAGGTCGACGGCCTGGGCTGCGACCATCAGCTCGATCGCCAGGATCTGGCGCAGGCGCCAGACGATATCGCCGGCCTTGCGCGCCGCCAGGGGCGCGTTGGTGATGTCGTCCTCGACCCCGTCGGCCGGCCAGCGCAGGTCGTGCGGGACCGGCTGGGCGAGGTGCCGGACCTCGGCCAGCAGGGCCTCGCCGGTCTTCAGGAGCGGCGCCATGCCGGAGCGCGAGATGCCCTGGGGCGAGAGGGTGCCCGGCAGGCCGCTCAGACGTTCGACCAGCAAGGCGACCGCCCGGCTGACCGAGAGCGCGGCGACCTGGGCCAGGGCCATGGCCAGGGTGTCGAGGCCGAGGGTCAGGGCCGGCGTGTGGAAGTTGCCAGTGGAGACGATCCGCTCCTCCTCGAAGAGCACCAGGGGGTTGTCGGCGCTGCCGTTGAGGTCGGCGTCGAGAATCGGATCCAGAAAGTCCAGGGCCGCCTTGAGGCTGCCGTGGACCGCGGCGACGCAGCGCAGGGAGATCGGATCCTGCAGGCGCCGCGCCGCGCCCGGGTCGAGCAGGGCGCCGCCGTCGAGCAGGCGGCGCAGGCCCGCGGCGGCGTATTCCTGGCCGGGCTGCGGCCGGGCGGCGGCGGCCTCGGGCGAGATCGGCGAAGTGTTGGCGCGGAAGCCCTCCATCGACAGGGCGGCCGCGACCTGGGCGAGATCGAGCAGATCGCCGGCATCGTGCAGGACCAGGGCGGCGCGGCCCGCGGTGGCCGAGGAGGCGTTGCAGATCGCGATGCCGTCCTTCGGCGCCAGCAGCAGGGGCTCGAGCTCGGCCTCGCGCAGCGCGTCGCGGGCCGGCAGACGGCGGCCGGCGACCTCCATCTCGCCCTGGCCGAGCAAGGCAAGGCCGAGGTGCGCCATCTGGCAGAGATCGCTGGCCCCGACCGAGCCGACCGAGGGGATCACCGGGTGGACCCGCGCGTTCAACAGGCGGGCGATGGCATCGGCGATCTCCAGTGAGGCGCCGGCGCCACCGGCGAGCAGGCCGTTGAGCCGGACCAGCAGCAGGGCCCGGGTCTGGTCCCGGGGCAGGGGTGGGCCGAGGGCGGTGCTGCGGGCCAGGACGGTGAGCTCGGAGAACTCAGCCATCTCCTCGCGCGTCAGGCGGTGCGTGACCCGCGGACCGAGCCCGGTCGTCAAACCGTAGACCGGGATGTTCTCGTCGACGTGGGTCTCGACCACGGCGCGGCTCAGCGCCATCCGCTCCAGCGCCTCCGGCGCCAGGGCCACCCGAGCGTCGTCGCGCGCGACTCCGGCCAGGGTCGCCGGCTCGAGATCGAATCCGGTCAGGACTAGGGTTTCTCGATCCACCTTGACGCCCCCTCAGGTTGCCGATCCGGCCCTTTGTTCTCTCTGCGGCGAAGCCGTCGCTTATCGCATACTGCCGGCAGAAGCGCGCTTGTAGTCTCACTCCGCCCCGGTGCAGGACTCTGCCACAGCCGATCGCCGGCGGGCCAACCTTTCGGCCGGCCCGGCCGGGGTGCAGGATGGACAGGCGAGCGGGAGGACCCCTTGGCGAGAGATCGAACGAGACGGCGCGCGCGGCGCGACGCGGGCGGCTTCAAGCAGCCGGACTGGGCGCTGCTGCGCAATCCCTACCGACCGCTGGAGATCCTGGATCCGGAGCAGATCGAGGCGATCCACGACGCCTCGATGACGATTCTCGAGGAGATCGGCATGGACTTCCTGCTGCCGGAGGCGCGGGAGATTCTCAAGGCTGCCGGCGCCGAGGTCGAGACAGGCTCCGAGCGGGTCCGCTTCGACCGGGGGCTGGTTTCGGAGGCCGTGGCCAAGGCGCCGTCCAGCTTCACCCTGCACGCCCGCAACCCGGCGCGGAACCTGAGTATCGGCGAGAACCACCTGAACTTCATCCTGATCGCAAGCGCGCCCAACGTCTCTGACCTGGAGGGCGGGCGGCGGCCGGGCAACTTCCCCGACTACTGCGACCTGCTGCGCCTCGGCCAGAGCCTCAACATCATCCACCTCTACGGCGGCTATCCGGTCGAGCCGGTGGACCTGCCGCCGGAGACCCGGCACCTGGACTGCATCCAGGCCTTCGTCGAGCTGGGCGACAAGGTCTTCCACGGCTACTCCCTGGGCCGGACCCGGATCCTGGACGCCATCGAGATGACCCGGATCGCCCATGGGATCGACCTCGAGACGCTGAAGACGCGGCCAAGCCTCTATTCGATCATCAACTCCAGCTCGCCGCTGCGCCTGGACGGCCCGATGCTGGAGGGCATCATCGAGCTGGCCCGGCACAACCAGGTGGTGGTGCTGACCCCCTTCACCCTGGCCGGCGCGATGAGCCCGGTGACCCTGGCCGGGGCGCTCGCCCAGCAGAACGCCGAAGCCCTGGCCGGCCTGGCCTTCACGCAGATCGTTAACCCCGGGGCGCCGGTGGTCTACGGCGGCTTTACCTCGAACGTCGACATGAAGTCGGGGGCGCCGGCCTTCGGCACGCCGGAGTACAGCCGCGCCGCCCTGGTCGGCGGCCAGCTGGCGCGGCGCTACGGGCTGCCCTACCGCTCGTCCAACGCCAACGCCTCCAACGTGGTCGACGCCCAGGCGGCCTATGAATCCGAGATGTCGCTCTGGGGCGCGGTCATGGGCCACGCCAACCTGGTCAAGCACGCCGCCGGCTGGATGGAAGGCGGGCTCTGCGCTTCCTTCGAGAAAGTGGTCCTGGACGCCGAGCTGCTGCAGATGATGGCCGAGTTCCTGAAGCCGATCGAGGTCAGCGAGGCGACCCTGGGCCTGGACGCCATCGCCGAGGTCGGCCCCGGCGGACACTTCTTCGGCGCGGCCCACACCATGGCCCGCTACGAGACCGCCTTCTACGCGCCGATCCTCTCGGACTGGCGCAACTACGAGACCTGGGAGGAGGCGGGGGCGGAGACCGCGACCCTGCGGGCCAACCGACTCTACAAGAGGCTGCTGGCCGAATACGAGCCGCCGCCGCTCGACCCCGGAATCCGCGAGGAACTGGCCGCCTTCGTCGCCCGCCGCAAGGCGGAGGGCGGCGCGGCGGCGGCCTGACGGCGCGCCTTGCCGCTCAGCCGGTTTCGGCCTGGCCGGCCGTGGGATGCAGGACGGGTTCCTTGGGCCGCAGGAAATGCCGCCGCAACACCTCCCAGTAGCTTCGGTAGTGATAGCCGCCGTTGGTGGCGAGGATCTGGTCGCGGCGATGCCGCCAGACCCTGGGCAGGCGGTACCAGGGCAGGGCCGGCGCGGCGTGGTGCACGGCGTGCAGGTTGTTGTTGAGGAACAGCAGGGAGAGCAGGGGGCCGCTTTCAACGATCGCGGTCCGCGCCGCCACCGCCTCGGCAGCCCGGTGCTCCAGGAAGGAGCGCAGGAGGGTGAGGGCGAGCCCCGGATAGACGAAGAGCAGGAGGTAGGCGTCCAAGGGGATCTCGCAGACCCCGACCACCCAGACCAGGACCAGGGCGACCGCGGGCAGGTGCAGGAACCAGGCGCCGAGATGCGAGCGGTCGCCCCGCAGCAGCCGCCGTGTCTCGCCGCAGAGGAGCCGCAGGACGGCGACCGGCGGGCCGAGGACAAGGCGGCCCGAGGCGGTGTTGTGGGCCGCAAGGAGACGCCGTTTCAAGGGGCCGCTGGCCTGCCATTCTTCCAGGCTCAGGTAGAAGGATTCGGGATCGCTCTGCGGGTCGGTCAGGCGGCTGTTGTCGTGGTGCGCGAGGTGGCTCAAGCGGTAGATCTGGAAGGGCAGCCAGAGCCAGAGGCTGGGATAGATGATCAGCTCGTCCAGGAAAGGCTTGCCGGTCGGGTGTCCATGAACCACTTCATGCTGAAGCGAGCCGTGCCAGGCGACGAGATAGCCGCCGAGCGGCAGGACCAGCCACCAGGGGAGCGCGTGATAGTTCCAGGTCAAAGCCAGGAAGCCGGCGTAGACGGCGAGGGCGACCAGAAGGCTGGGCCATTCGAGGCCCCAGGGATGTTGCTGCGCCGTCGGCGCCGCTCGGCTGCCGCCGTCTTCCGACGCCGGCGCGCTCGGCGTTGGCGCCTCGGGCGCCGCCGCGTAGACTCGATCCGGCTGTCCCGGCTTGTGTGGGTTGAATGAGCGTTTGATCATATAAACCAAAAGTCGATACGTTGTCGCCAATATGTTGATTATATACAACGGATGTTAATTTTCCACAACAGACTGGCCCGAGCCACGACCGGGGAGGCGGGTTGTGAACCGTGAAGAAGCCGTTGAGAAGTTCCAGAAGCGCTTGAGCGAGGTGATCGAGCGGAGCGGCCTGAGCCGCTCGGCCTTTGCCGCCCAGCTGAGCCTCGACCGTTCGACCCTGTCGCAGCTGCTGTCCAGCGGCAACGACCGGCTGCCGCGAGCCGAGACCATCGTGGCTATCGCCTCGATGGCGCAGGTCA
This sequence comes from Kiloniellales bacterium, assembly GCA_030066685.1. Lineage (NCBI taxonomy): Bacteria > Pseudomonadati > Pseudomonadota > Alphaproteobacteria > Rhodospirillales > Kiloniellales bacterium. The sequence goes on from JASJBF010000020.1 coordinate 24,535, forward strand.
GCGTCGACTGGCTGCTGGGTCTCTCCGAGGACGAGCCGAGCAGCGAGTTGGTCGCCAGCGACCTGGAGATCGAGGCCAACGCGGGGCTGCCGATGGACGAGCGCCTGCAGCGCTGGCACGCGGAGGCGGTCGGCTACAAGATCCGCTACGTGCCGACGACCCTGCCGGACCTGCTGAAGACCAAGGAGGTCATCGGCTACGAGTACCAGGAGTACGGCGATCCGGTGCACGAGGCGCGGATCGAGGAGGCCGAGCGGCGCCTGGCCTACAGCCGCCGTCCGGAGACCGACATCGAGGCCTGCTCCTCCTACCATTCCCTGGATTCCTTCGCCCAGGGCGAGGGGATCTGGCGCAACCTGTCGCTCGATGACCGGATCGCGCAGCTCGACTGGATGATCGAGTTGACCGAGGAGCTCTATCCGACCTTCCGCTGGTTTCTCTACGACGGGCTGCAGAGGTTTTCCGCGCCCTACACGATCTTCGGCCCGACCCGGGCGGCGGTCTACGTTGGCAGCATGTTCTTCGTTTTCAACGCGACCGAGCAGATCCGCGCCCTGACCCGGCATTTCGACGACCTGATCCGTGCCGCCGTGGTTCAACCGCCCGACGTGGCGGACTACCTCAAGGGACTGAGGCGCAAAGCGGCCGACGGCAAGGCGAAACCCGTCCGGGCGCTGACGAAGGCCAAGGCGGCCGGCAAGTGAGCCGGCCTCGCGCGGCCGCAGACCCTGCGGACGCCTGCCGATGAAGCTGGCCGAACTGCCGATGTACGACCTGCCCGAGCTGCGCGCGGCGACCGATGCCTGGTGGAAAGGCCTCGCGAGCGCCTTTCGGCGACAGGGAATCGAGGAGGTTCCCGAGGCCCTGGACCGCTCCGGCCGGCTCGGCGGCCGGCCCGAAGGGAACCGGCTGTTGTTCGGCCAGTGCTGCGGCTACGACCTGGTCCGCAGCCCGGAGCAGCTGACCCTCGTGGCGACCCCGGCCTACCGCAGCCCGCATTGCCGCGGCGCCCTCTACCGGAGCCTCGTCGTGGTCGGCGACTCCAACCCGGCAGCCCGCTTCGAGGACCTCAGGGGCCAGCGCTGCGTGATCAACGCGGCCTGTTCCCATTCCGGCTACACCGCGCTGGGCTACATGATCGCAGCGCTCGGCACCCCTCCGGCCAATCGGGAAGAGCGGTTCTTCTCGCGGACCGAGGTCTCCGGCTCGCATGCGGAGTCGCTGGACCGGCTGCGCGAGGGACGGGCGGATTGCACCTCGGTCGACTGCGTCACCTTCGCGTTGCTGGCGCGGCACCGGGCGCCGGCCCTCCGCGGCCTGCGCGTGCTTGCGGAGAGCGCCCGGGCGCCCGGTCTGCCCTACGTCACGGCCGCCGCAGCCGGCGCCGATCTCGTGGCACGCCTTCGCGACGGGCTCCGCCTGGCGCTGGCGGATCCCGCCCTGGCCACGGCCCGCGACGCGCTCCTGATCGAGGGTATCGAGATCCTTCCTCCGTCCGCCTACCGGCGGATAACGGCGATGGAGGCCGAGGCCGTCGCGCTGCCCCTCGAAGCCTGAACGCGGGTCGTGACCCGACCGCAACGTGGTTAAGCCCGGCAGGCTCCCGGTAGCGCGGGTCGGCCCGGATTCCCAGGCCCAAAGGCGGCTCGCGCGGGCCGGCAAAGGGTTAATCTAAAGGGTCTCGTAATCATTATCTGGTCTTCTCCCCTGACGGTGCCGGGTCGGTTGCGACGATCCCCGTCGCCCGACTTGGCAGCCCGGCCTTCCGCGGGCCGGCGACACCGCCTTTTCACGAGGAGACGACCCCATGAGGCGGGGCAAAGCATCGGGTCTTGGTGCGCTTGCGGGCCTTGCGCTCGCCTGCATGGTCTGGCATCCGGCGGGCGCCGACGAGGCGGTCCCGACCCAACTGGCAGAAGGTTTCATCCAGTCAATCGGCGACCGCGCGGTCAGGATTCTCAAGGCCTGCGGCGAGGACAAGCTGCAGCTCGACCGAGATGCCCTCGAAGCGCTGATCCGCTCCGGCTTCAACATCGAGCTGATCGGACGCTTCGTCCTGGGCAAGTACGCCCGCAAGGCGACCCCGGTTCAGCTTGGCGAATACAAGAGCCTGTACCGGGACTTCTTCGTCGGCAGCTTTTCCCGGCAGCTCTGCATCTTCCGCGGCGACGTGGTGACGGTGCTCGGCAGCCAGCCGGTCGGGAAGCGCGACACCATGGTCGAAACGCGGGTCGACCGCGAAGGCCAATCGCTGAATGCCTCCTGGCGGGTGCGGCGCAGTAGGGGCGACTACAAGATCATCGATCTGGTCATCGATGGGGTCAGCATCGCGCTCAGCCAACGCCAGGAGTTCTCGTCGATCCTCGTCAACGGCGGTATGGATCGGCTGCTCGAAGTCCTTCGCAACAAGCTGAAGGCCAACGCGGAGGCCGGGAATCAGGGACCGGCTGCCGAGGAGTCCTCGACGGCAGGGCGTCTGGGGAGCCTGATCGGTCCGTCCGAGCGCGCGGTGGGAACCGCGCCCGCGGGCAGATAGGGCGGGCGGACATGGCGAACAGCCTCATCTTCGGGTTACTCGGGGGCCTGGTCGTCGCCGGGATCGTGGCATTCCTGGCCTACAGATCCTCGGGCCGCGACGAGGACCAGGACGACTTCGACGATCTCGAAGACGATGTGCGCCCGGCCGGTCGGAAGCCGAAGCGCAGCCTGTTCGGCGGCTTCAGCTTCAGCTTCGGGTTCGGAAGGCGGAAGTCCGCGCCCCAGGTCGAAAGGCGAAGCGAGAAGGTCGCCGGTTGGCGCAAGGAGATCGAAGAGGCCTGCGATGCCACCGGCCTGATCAAATCGGAGGCCGTCTCCTGGATCGCCCCCCTGATCATCGACGGACACAAGAGGGGCAGCGACGATCACACGATCGCCACCAAGATTTCCGGCTGGGGCAATGCGCTCTGCGAGGACGACAAGTCCAGGCTCGGGGTGCGCGCCGACGCCAAGCTCGGGCGCGAGTACGTCGATGCCCTGACCCGCAAGGGGCGGAAGCGGCCGCTGGCCGCGGCCTACTTCGTGGTCCAGCGGGCGACCCACGCCCACTCACAATCGGAGCGGCTGAAGCACCTCTGCGGCGACGACCACATCGAGGGCATCGAGATTATCGCGACCGAAGGCGCCTTGACCTGCCTCGCCGCCCAGGACATCGAAGGCAAGGTTTTCGAGCCGAAGAAGGCACCCTCGCTGCCGCTGCGGCGCTGCGATGCCGAGTCCTGCCGCTGCGTCTATCAGGGAATCGAGGCTTAAGATCAAGATCCGCCCACGCCGGGCCGGCCCGAGGCGCGAATCCCGACCCGCCTCGGCGCCAGGCCGAGTCCGGCAGGCCTGCGTCGGGCCGTCGCGGATCGACGGCCCGCAGCAGGGGACTGCTAGTTGGCTTGCGGTAGAGTCTGCTTTCGTTTCTCCACGCAGACCGGTGCCGCACGGCCGCCAGACCAGATGTAGGCGAGGTCGCAGCCCGCGGCCGCGTCCGATGCCGCGTCAGAGTCGGCGGGCGTAGCAGTAGCGATCGTCTTCACCAGGCGTATTTCGGCACGCCGGTTCATGGCGGCGCTCTGGCCGTCGGGCGTGATGACCAGTGGGCGCTCCTCGCCGAAGACCCGCAGTTCGATCTTCGAAAGCGGCAGACCGGAATCGACGAATTCGGCCGCCACGGTCGTGACCCTGGCCTCCGAGAGCCGCCGGTTGTAGTCGGCCGTGCCGGCACTGTCGCTATGGCCGCTGATGACGACCTTGTTCAGATTCGCCGCCTTTGCGGCGGCGACCGCCTCGGCGACCACGGCCCGGGCATCGTCGTCCAGCCGGTCGCTGTCGAAGGCGAAGTAGGTGGTGTAGGCCTCTTCCGTCACAGTCCGCTCGGCCTGCCGGGCCGGCGGGGCGGTTTCGGGTCCGGACCTGGGCATCGGCGCACAGGCCGTCGCCGACAGCAACGCCGCGCCGAGAATCGTGCCCAGGAGACGGACCCCGGTGCACGGACCTGCCGGATCTTGGTCCGCTGTCGAACGTTCCGGCGTCTTGTCTTGCGTCCTGGCTCTTAGACAAAGTGATGCAGTGGTCATGGCTGCCTCCCCCTCGAATCGATCTGCGATCGAGCCGTCCAGCCGCCCCTCATCAAGTGGTCCGGAAGTAACCGGGAGGGATCCAAAAACCTCTGGCGGCCGCCCCCGTCAGGCCGCCAGATTGGGCGCAGATTATACCCTCCTTTGCCGGCCAGGGGGAGCCGCCAGTTATGGTTAAGACCTGGGTCCGGATTAACCCTGCAGCAGATCGAAGAGCGCCAGGGCGACGACCTCCGTCGCTTGGTGGAGCGCCGCCAGCGGCAGGCGTTCGTCGGCCCGGTGGGCATTGGCCTCCTCGATCGAGCGCGGCCCGGCGCCATAGAGCACGCTGGGAACACCGGCGGCCGCGTAGTGCCGGGCATCGGTGTAGAGAGGTACGCCCTTGGATACGATCTTCTCGCCCAGGACCTCGCTGGCGCGCCCGCAGAGCAGATCGGTCAGGCGGGCACCGCCTTCAGCCGGAACCAGTGGCTCGGCGAGCAGGATTCGGCGCTGGGCCACAGTGACGCCGGGGAAGGCGCGCGCGGCCTCTTCGATCAGCGCCCGCAGCTCGGATTCGACCGCCTCGGGCTGCTCCTCGGGGATCAGGCGCCGGTCCAGGCGGAAGGTCACCCGGTCGGGCACGACGTTGGTGTTGATGCCGCCGTCGATCAGGCCGACGGTGAGCTGCGGGCTGCCGATGCCGGCGATCTCGGAGACCCGCGCCCCGAGGCCCTTGCGCCAGGCGTAGAGCGCCGAGAGGATGCCATTCGCGGCTTCCAGGGCGTCGGCCCCGGTCGCCGGCATGGCGGCGTGGGCGGAGCGGCCCCGGACCTCGACCTCCAGGTGCAGGCAGCCGTTGTGCGCGGTGACCACGGCATAGGAGAAGCCGGCGCCGATGGCGAGATCGGGCTTGGAGATGCCCTCCTCGATCAGCCAGCGCGGACCGATCTCTCCACCGGCCTCCTCGTCGTAGGTGAAGTGCAGCTCGACCGTGCCCGCCAGCTCGGCGCCGGCCGCGACGGCCGCGTCGAGGGCCAGCAGGGCGAAGGCGTAGGTCGCGAAGTCCGACTTCGAGACCGCCACGCCGCGGCCGTACATCCAGCCGTCCTCGATCTCCGCGCCGTAGGGGTCCTTGGTCCAGCCTTCGCCCGGCGGCACCACGTCGCCGTGGGCGTTGAGCGCAACCACCGGTCCCTCGCCGAAGCGCCGCCGGACCACGAGGTTGGTCGCGGCGATCATGCCGTTGCTGCGCACGAGTTCCTCGGGGACGGGATGGCGCTCGACGCGGAAGCCGAGGCCTTCCAGCAAGGCCGCGGCGGCCTCGGCATGGGCGCGGCAGTCGCCGGGTGGATTGTCGGAAGGGACCTTGACCAGCTCGGCGAGGAAGCGGGTCGCGGCCTCCCGCTGGCCGGCGAGGAAGCTGCGGATGGTCTCCGGTCCGGTGCTCATGGGCTGGGCTCCCTCTCGACGGTCATGGCAGGAGATCCTTCAGACGCAGCAAGGCGATCCGCTCGATCTGGGCCAGGGCCTCGGCGAACTCGGCCTCGGCGTCGTTTTCGAGCCGGCGCTCGAAGGCGGCCAGGATCTCCGTCTTGCCGCGGCCCTTGACCGCCATGATGAAGGGGAAGCCGAACTTGGCCTTGTAGGCATCGTTAAGATCGGTGAAGCGGGCGAGCTCATCCTCGGTCAGGCTGTCCAGGCCCGCCGAGCTCTGCTCCTTGCTGGATTGCGCAGTGAGCCGCCCGGCCAGGGCCAGGCGTCCGGCCAGGTCCGGATGGGCCTCGATCAGCGCCAACTTGCGCGCTCGGGGCGCGCTGCGGAGCACGGCGCAGAGCGCCCGGTGCAGGACCTCTGCGCTCTCCGCCTCTGCCGGCAGACTGGCGTCGAAGGCCGCTTCGGCGATCCAGGGCGAATGCTCGAAGATCCCCCCGAAGGCCGCGACGAAGTCAGCGCGCGACAGCGCTCGCGGATCGAGCCGCCCGGTCACGCCGCACCACCGTGCCGGGCGTGCCAGTGGCGGGCGATGTCGATCCGGCGGGTGATCCAGACCCCGTCATGGCCGGCGGCGTGGTCGAGGAAGCGCGCCAGGGCGGCGGCGCGCCCGGGCCGTCCGGCCAGCCGGCAGTGCAGGCCGACCGACATCATCTTGGGCGCACCCCGGCGGCCTTCCTCCAAGAGCAGGTCGAAGCTGTCCCGCAGGTAGGCGAAGAACTGGTCGCCGGAGTTGAAGCCCTGGACGGTGGCGAAGCGCATGTCGTTGGCGTCCAGGGTGTAGGGGACGATCAGGTGCGGGCCCTTCGGGCCCTTCACCCAATAGGGCAGATCATCGGCGTAGGAGTCTGAGGAATATAGAAAACCTCCGTCCTCCATCACCAGCTTCAGGGTGTTGACCGAACAGCGGCCGGTGTACCAGCCGAGCGGCCGCTCGCCTACGGTGTCCGTGTGGATCCGGATCGCCTCGACCATGTGGCGGCGCTCCTCGGCTTCCGGCAGGTCGCGGTAATCGATCCACTTGAGGCCGTGGGAGGCGATCTCCCACCCGGCCTCGCGCATCGCGGCGACCGCGTCAGGGTTGCGCGCGAGGGCGGTTGCCACGCCGTAGACGGAGACCGTCAGGCCGCGCTCGGTGAAGAGACGCCAGAGCCGCCAGAAGCCGGCCCGGCTGCCGTACTCGTAGATCGATTCCATGTTCATGTGGCGCTGGCCGGGCCAGGGCTCGGCGCCGACGATCTCGCTGAGGAAGGCCTCGGACGCCGGATCGCCGTGGAGGATGCAGTTCTCGCCGCCCTCCTCGTAGTTGATCACGAACTGCAGCGCCAGCTTGGCGCCGCCCGGCCACTCGGGATCCGGCGGCCGGCGGCCGTAGCCGATCAGATCCCGGGGGTAGGCTTCCGTCATCGCTCCTCGCTTCCGCTCGTCCTGCCGGGCGAGGCCATTTCACTACGTCCCGTGGATCGGAGTAAACTGCCAGGGCACGATCCGATCGGATGGAATCGCTTCGCGATCCATCTGGCCGGATGTCATGCCCTGACTCTAGAGTGTTTGCGCACCACTCCCGGCCAGACGCAACTGCGTCTGATCGGGAAGTGCGCTAGGCTATCGCCAGGCGACTCGATTGGATGGAAGAGGCGAAGGCATGACTCAATCCGGGGCCGAAGGGAAGGGGCGGCTGACGACCCACGTGCTGGACACCGCGCAGGGCCGGCCGGCGGCCGGCATCCGGATCGAGCTCTATCGCGACGAGGCCGCTGGGCGCCGCCGGCTGGGCGAGGCGGTGACCGACGCCGACGGCCGCTGCGAGGCGCCGCTGCTGTCCGGCGCCGACTTCGAGACCGGCTGTTATGAGCTGGTGTTCCACGTCGGCGCCTATTTCCGGGCCCAGGAGATCGCGCTGCCGACGCCGCCATTCCTGGACCGGGTGCCGCTCCGCTTCGGCATCGCCGAGGCCGGCGGGCACTATCACGTCCCCTTGCTGATCTCGCCCTACGGCTACAGCACCTACCGAGGCAGCTGAGGAGCGGGCGGGAGCCAAGATGCGCGAGGAGATCCGCTTCCTGCTCGGCCACGAAGCCCGCGTTGTCAGGGCGCTGGATCCGACCATGACCGTGCTCGACTACCTCCGCCAGGAGGAGGGCCTGGTCGGCACCAAGGAAGGCTGCAACGAGGGCGACTGCGGCGCCTGCACGGTGGTCAGAGTCCGGCCCCGGGACGGCCGGCTGCACTACGAGGCGCTGAACGCCTGCATCCAGTTCCTGCCGACCCTGGACGGCTGCCAGCTGCTGACCGTGGAGCATCTCGCCGCGGCCGACGGAACCCTGCATCCGGTGCAGCAGGCCATGGTCGATTGCCACGGCTCCCAGTGCGGCTTCTGCACGCCCGGTTTCGTGATGTCGCTCTTCGCCATGAGCCGCAACCTCGATGCGGTGCCCTCGGACTCCGAGATCGACGACGCCCTGGCCGGAAACCTCTGCCGCTGCACGGGCTACGCGCCCATCGCCCGTGCCGCGACGCGCCTTTACGAGAACGAACCGCGGCAGGACCATGTTTCGGCAAGGGAGGCGGAGACGCAGGAGGCACTGGCATCGCTGCGCGACCACGTGACCTTGGCCTTCGGACAGGGTCCGCGGCGCTTCTTCGCGCCGGCGACGGCCGACGCTCTGGCCGACTTGCTGACCGCCCATCCCGAGGCCACCATAGTCGCCGGCTCGACCGACGTCGGGCTCTGGGTCACCAAGGCGCTGCGCCGCCTCGGCATGATCGTCTGGCTAGGCCGCATCGACGAGCTGGCGCAGGTCGAGGAGACCGAGCATTCGATTGAGATCGGTGCCGGGGCCAGCTATGCCGATGCGATGGACGTCCTGGCCCGCCACTACCCGGACATGGGCGAGGTCATCCGCCGCCTGGGCTCGGTCCAGATCCGCAATCTCGGCACCATCGGCGGCAACATCGCGAACGGCTCGCCGATCGGGGACTCACCGCCCCTGCTGATCGCCGCCGGCGCCACCCTGCAGCTGCGCCAGGGCGCCAAGCGGCGCAGCCTGCCGCTGGAGGACTTCTTTCTCGACTACGGCAAGCAGGACCGCTTGCCCGGCGAGTTCGTCGAGAAGGTATCCGTCCCGCTGCCGCCGGCCGGGAGCACCTTTCGGGCCTACAAGATCTCCAAGCGCTTCGACCAGGACATATCCGCCGTGCTGGGCGCCTTCCGGCTACGCTTCGAGGGCACGCGGGTCGCCGAGGCGCGGATCGCCTACGGCGGCATGGCGGCGACGCCGAAGCGGGCCGCCGCGGTCGAAGCCTGCCTCACCGGCGCCGAGTGGGAGGCGGCCACGGTCGAGCGCGCCATTGCGGCGCTGGAGCAGGACTTCGCGCCGATCACGGACTGGCGGGCCAGCGCCGGCTATCGCCTGCAGGTGGCCAAGAACCTGCTGCGGCGCCTCCACATCGAGACCAGCGATCCGGTGGCCGACACCCGGCTGGTCGGCGACCGGAGCCTGGCCCATGCCTGATGCGCGGGCGCCCGAGCGGATCACCGGCGCGGTGCACGAAGCGCGGCATCACGACAGCGCCCGGAAGCACGTCTCGGGTGCGGCCGCCTACATTGACGACCTGCGCGAGCCCACCGGCCTGCTGCACGTCTGCCTGGGCGTCGGCGGCGAGGCCCATGCCCGGATCACCGGCCTCGACCTCGGGCCGGTGCGCGCGGCCGAGGGCGTGGTCGCGGTCTTCACCGCGGCCGACATCCCCGGGACCAACGACATCAGCCCGACCCACCGCGACGACGAGCCGGTCTTCGCGAGCGACCGGCTGCTCTTCGCCGGCCAGCCGGTCTTCGCGGTCGCGGCCGAGACCCGGGACCAGGCACGCCGCGCGGCCCGCCTCGCCGTCGTCGAGACCGAGGCCTTGGACCCCGTGATCACCCTGGAGGCCGCCAAGGCCGAGGGCACCCTGGTCACCGAGCCCCTCACCCTGGCGCGCGGCGATGCGGCCGCGGCCCTGAAGCAGGCGCCGAAGCGCATCACCGGCCGCATGGCGATCGGCGGCCAGGACCACTTCTACCTCGAGGGCCAGATCGCCATGGCCCTGCCGGGCGAGGACGACGAGGTCACGGTCTTCTCCTCGACACAGCACCCCAGCGAGATCCAGCACATGGTGGCCAAGGTTCTGGGGGTGGCCTCGGGCGCGGTCACGGTCGAGGTGCGGCGCATGGGCGGGGCCTTCGGCGGCAAGGAGACCCAGGGCAACCTCTTCGCCGTGGTCGCGGCGCTGGTCGCTAAGGCGACGGGCCGGGCGGCGAAGCTCAGGCCCGACCGCGACGACGACATGATCATCACCGGCAAGCGCCACGACTTCCTGGTCGACTACGAGGTCGGTTTCGACGAGGAGGGGGCGATCCAGGCGGTCGAGATGACCTATGCTGCGCGCTGCGGCTGGTCCGCCGACCTGTCGGGACCGGTCGCCGACCGGGCGCTGTTCCACGCCGACAACTGCTACTTCTACCCTGCGGTCCGCCTGACCTCGGAGCCGCTGAAGACCAACACGGTCTCCAACACCGCCTTTCGCGGCTTCGGCGGGCCTCAGGGCATGCTCGGCGGCGAGCGCCTGATCGAGGAGATCGCCTTCGCCACCGGCAAGGACCCGCTGGAGATCCGCAAGCGCAACCTCTACGGCAAGGCCGAGCGCAACGTCACGCCCTATCACCAGGAGGTCGAGGACAACGTCGCCCTGGAGATCATCGAGGCCCTGGAGGCCTCGGCCGACTACTGGGCGCGCCGCGAGGCGCTGCGTGCGGCCAACGCGGGGTCCAGGGTGATTCTGCGGGGCCTGGCCCTGACCCCGGTCAAGTTCGGGATCTCCTTCACCGCGACCCATTACAACCAGGCCGGGGCGCTGGTCCACGTCTACAACGACGGCAGCATCCACCTGAACCACGGCGGCACCGAGATGGGGCAGGGGCTCTACGTCAAGGTCGCCCAGGTCGTCGCCGAGGAGTTCCAGGTCGACATCGAGCAGGTGCGGATCTCGGCCACGACCACGGGCAAGGTGCCCAACACCTCGGCCACGGCGGCCTCGGCGGGATCCGACCTGAACGGCATGGCGGCCCAGGCCGCGGCCCGCACGATCAAGGGGCGCCTGATCGACTTCGCGGTGGACCACTGGGGCGTGCCGCGTGAGCAGGTGGTCTTCCTGCCGGGCCGGGTCCGGGTGGGCAATAGGGAGATAGCCTTCGCCGAGCTGGTGAAGCAGGCCTACATGGCGCGGGTCTCCCTGTCCTCGACGGGCTTCTACAAGACGCCCAAGATCCACTGGGACCGGGCCAAGGGGCGCGGCCGGCCCTTCTACTACTACGGCTACGGGGCGGCCTGCTCCGAGGTCGCGGTCGATACACTGACCGGGGAGTACCGCGTCGAAAGGGTCGACATCCTCCACGATGTCGGCAAGTCTCTGAACCCGGCGATCGACCTGGGCCAGATCGAAGGGGGATTCGTGCAGGGCATGGGCTGGCTGACCACCGAGGAGCTCTGGTGGGACGATGCGGGGCGGCTGCGCACCCACGCGCCCAGCACCTACAAGATCCCGGCCTGCGGCGACCGGCCGCGAGTCTTCAACGTCGAGATCCTGAAAAACGCCGAGAACCGCGAGGAGACCATCTACCGCTCCAAGGCGGTCGGCGAGCCGCCGCTGATGCTCGCGATCTCGGTGCTCCATGCGCTCTCCGACGCGGTCGCCAGCGTCGCCGGGCACACCCTCTGCCCGCGTCTGGACCCGCCGGCGACGCCGGAGCGGGTCCTGGCGGCGGTCGAGCGCCTGCGCGCGGCGGGAGCGGCCTGAGCGTGGCGGCAGGGCAGGGCCCGAACGGCGAGCCGCCTCCGCGCCTGGAGGTCCGGGCAGCGACGAAGCGCTTTCCCGGTGTGCTCGCCAACGACCGGGTGAGCTTCGCGGTCCAGCCCGGCGAGATCCACGCCCTGCTCGGCGAGAACGGCGCCGGCAAGAGCACCCTGGTCAAGATGATCTATGGCGTCCTGCATCCCGACGAGGGGGAGTTGCTCTGGGACGGCGCGCCGGTCACGGTCGCCGACCCGCGGGCCGCGCGGGCCCTGGGCATCGGCATGGTGTTCCAACACTTCTCGCTCTTCGAGGCCATGACAGTGCTGGAGAACGTCGCCCTGGGCATGGACCGGCCCGGCGACCTGCGGGCGCTCTCGGACCGGGTCGAGGCGGTCTCGCGCACTTACGGGCTGCCGCTCGATCCGCTGCGCGAGGTGCATACGCTCTCGGTCGGCGAGCGCCAGCGGATCGAGATCGTCCGCTGCCTGCTGCAGAACCCGAAGCTGCTGATCATGGACGAGCCGACCTCGGTCTTGACCCCGCAAGAGGTGGAGCGGCTCTTCGAGACCCTGCGCAAGCTCGCCTCCGAGGGTTGCTCGATCCTCTACATCAGCCACAAGCTGCAGGAGATCAAGGCGCTCTGCGACCGGGCGACGATCCTGCGCGGCGGCAAGGTCGTCGCGGAGTGCGATCCCGAGGCCGAGACCGCGACCTCCCTGGCGCAGATGATGATCGGCGCCGAGCTCAAGTCCCTCGACCGGCGCAGCGGGACCGGGGCCGGCGAGGTGCGGCTGACCGTCGAGGGCCTGGACCTGCCCTCCGACGATGCCCACGGCACCGACCTGCACAACATCTCGCTGGAGGTGCGCGGCGGCGAGGTCTTCGGCATCGCCGGGGTCGCCGGCAACGGCCAGAACGAGCTGTTGCAGGCCCTCTCGGGGGAGGTCCTGGCGGAGCGCCCCGAGGTGATCCGCATCGACAACCATGCCGTCGGCTTTCTCGACGCCGGCGAGCGGCGCCGCCAGGGGCTCTGCTGCGTCCCGGAGGAGCGGCTGGGGCACGGCGCGGTGCCGGCCATGGACCTGGTCGAGAACGCAGTGCTCAGCGGCCATCACCGCATGGGCCTGCTGACGGCGCTCTTCATCCGCGCCCTGGCGGCCGGCCGCTTCGCCGAGCAGATCGTCGGCGACTTCGACGTCCGGACGCCGGGAGTCGCGGCCTCGGCCGGCAGCCTTTCGGGGGGCAACCTGCAGAAGTTCATCGTCGGCCGGGAGATCCTCCAGGCGCCGGGCGTCCTGGTCGCCTCGCAGCCGACCTGGGGCGTCGACGCCGGGGCCGCGGCGGCGATCCACCAGGCGCTCTTCGACCTGGCGGGCCAGGGCACCGCGGTCCTGGTGATCTCCCAGGACCTGGACGAGCTGCTGGCGATCACCGACCGCCTGGCGGTGATCAACGTCGGCGTGCTGTCCAACGCCCTGGTCACGGCCGAGGCCTCGGTGGAGGAGATCGGCCTCCTGATGGGCGGCATCCACGGCCTGGACGCGCATCCGGCGCCGGAACCAACGCAGGCGGGGCCCCAGATGGAACAGGGGGCCGGCGATGGCGATTAAGGTCGAGCCCAGGCGCGAGATCTCGCGGCGGCTGCTCTATCTGACGCCGCTGCTGGCCTTCCTGCTGACGGTCATCACCGGCTTCTTCCTCTTCGCCCTCATGGGCAGCGATCCCTTCCTGGCGCTCTATCACTTCTTCGTCTCGCCGCTCCTGAGCCTCTACGGCCTGAGCGAGCTGCTGGTGAAGGGCGCGCCGCTGATCATGATCGGGGTCGGCCTGGCGATCGGCTTCCGGGCCAACGTCTGGAACATCGGCGCCGAGGGCCAGCTGACCCTGGGCGCGGTCGCCGGCGGCGGCCTGGGCCTGCTGTTCTGGAACGAGACCGGGTTCTGGATCCTGCCGCTGATGTGCCTGGCCGGGATCCTGGGCGGCATGGCCTATGCCGCGATCCCGGCCTTCCTCAAGACCCGCTTCGGGGTCAACGAGATCCTGACCAGCCTGATGCTGACCTACGTGGCGACCCTGTTCCTCAGCACCCTGGTCTACGGTCCCTGGAAGGATCCCGAGGGCTTCAACTTCCCGCAGTCGCGGATGTTCACCGACTCCGCGCTGCTGCCGATCATCCTGGAGGGCACGCGGCTCAACCTCGGCGCCGTGGTCGCGATCCTGGTTGCGGTCGCCGGCTGGGTGCTGATGACCTTCACCATCGTCGGCTTCCAGGTCCGAGTCGTCGGCCTGGCGCCGGCGGCCGCGCGCTTCGCCGGCTTCAGCCGCAAGCGGGTGATCTGGCTGAGCCTGCTGATCGGCGGCGGCCTGGCCGGGCTGGCCGGGACCTTCGAGGTCGCCGGGCCGATCGGCCAGCTGGTGCCGGTGATCACCCCGGGCTACGGCTTCACCGCGATCATCGTCGCTTTCCTCGGCCGGCTGCATCCGCTGGGGATCATCCTCTCGGGCCTGCTGATGGCGCTGTCCTACATCGGCGGCGAGAACGCCCAGGTCGAGGTCGGGCTGCCCCAGGCGGTGACCGGCGTCTTCCAGGGGCTTCTGCTGTTCTTCCTTCTGGCCTCGGACTTCCTGGTCCGCTACCGGATCCGGGTCCTCAAGCCCGCGACGGAGGGCTAGGCCGTGTCCGCCGAAGCCAGCGTTCTCGTCTTGCTGACCATCATCTCCGCGGCCACGCCCCTGCTCTTCGCCGCCCTGGGCGAACTGGTGGTGGAGAAGTCCGGGGTCCTGAACCTCGGGGTCGAGGGCATGATGCTGGCCGGCGCCGTCACCGGCTTCGCGGTCGCGGTCACCACCGGCAGCGGTACGCTCGGCGTCCTGGCCGGCGCCCTGGCCGGGGCCGGCATGGCCCTTATCTTCGGCGTCCTGACCCTGACCCTGGCCGCCAACCAGGTCGCCACCGGGCTGGCGCTGACCATCTTCGGGATCGGTCTCTCGGCCTTGCTCGGCGCCGGCTTCGTCGGCGTGCCGGTGACCGCGCTGCCCAAGCTGGACCTGCCCGGCCTCAGCGACCTGACCCTCATCGGACCGCTGCTCTTCGGCCACGACGCCCTGGTCTACCTCTCGATCCTGGCGACCCTGGGCGTTGCCTGGTTCCTCAGACGGAGCCGCGGCGGTATGATCCTGCGCGCGGTCGGCGAATCCGACATCGCGGCCCATTCGATCGGCTACGATGTCATCGCCGTGCGCTATCGGGCGGTTCTGTTCGGAGGGGCTATGTCCGGCATCGGCGGCGCCTATCTGTCGCTGTCCTATACCCCGATGTGGGCGGAGGAGATGACCGCCGGGCGCGGCTGGATCGCCCTGGCGCTGGTGGTCTTCGCCTCCTGGCGTCCCTGGCGCCTGCTGCTCGGCGCCTACCTCTTCGGCGGCGTCACCATCCTGCAGCTCTACGCCCAAGGGGCCGGCGGCTTCGGCATCCCGGCGCAGGTGATGTCGATGCTGCCCTACCTCGCGACCATCCTGGTCCTGACGGTGATCGCCGCCGGGCCGTGGAAGGGCCGGCTCGACGCGCCGGCCTGCCTGGGCAAGCCGTTCCGACCCTCGACCTGAGACAGATCAGAAGAACAACACGGGAGGAGTGATTATGAACAACCGTTTCACACGCCGGGGCTTCCTGGCCGGATCGGCGGCCGCGGCCGGGACCCTGTCGCTGGTCGGCCCGCAGGCCCTCGCGGCCGAGCCGCTGAAGGTGGGCTTCGTCTACGTCGGCCCGATCGGCGACTTCGGCTGGACCCACGGCCACGACCTCGGCCGCAAGGCCATCGAGCAGGAGTTTGGCGACAAGGTGAAGACCTCCTACGTCGAGAACGTCGCCGAAGGCCCGGATGCCGAACGGGTGATCCGCCAGCTGGCCAGCTCCGGCCACGGGCTGATCTTCACCACCTCTTTCGGCTTCATGAACTCGACGATCAAGGTGGCGCAGCAGTTCCCCAAGGTGAAGTTCGAGCACGCCACGGGCTACAAGACCGCGGCCAACGTCTCGGCCTACAACGCCAAGTTCCACGAGGGCCGAACCGTCTGCGGCCGGATCGCCGGCCACGTGACCAAGTCCGGGATCGTCGGCTACATCGGCTCCTTCCCGATCCCCGAGGTGGTGATGGGCATCAACGCCTTCACCTTGGCGGCCCAGAAGATCCGGCCGGACATCAAGGTCAAGGTGGTCTGGGTCAACTCCTGGTACGACCCGGGCAAGGAAGGCGACGGCGCCAAGGCCCTGATCGACCAGGGCGCCGACATCATCTGCCAGCACACCGACAGCCCGGCGCCGCTGCAGGTCGCCGAGGCGCGCGGCGTGCACGGCTTCGGCCAGGCCTCGGACATGAAGTCCTTCGCGCCCAAGGGCCAGCTGACCGCGATCATCGACGACTGGACCAACTACTACGTCCAGCGCACCCAGGACGTGCTGGAGGGTACCTGGGCTTCGCAGTCGATCTGGTGGGGCATGAAGGAAGGCCTGGTGGTCATGGCGCCCTACGGCGAGGCGGTGCCGGAAAACGTCCGGGCCGAGGCCGACGCGGTGCAGAAGGGCATCGTGGACGGCTCGCTGCACCCCTTCACCGGCCCGATCAAGAACCAGGCCGGCGAGGTCAAGGTCGCCGACGGCAAGACCATGTCCGACGAAGAGCTCCTGAAGATGGACTGGTACGTCCAGGGCGTGGAGGCGTAGGGCGCGGCTTTGATTTGTATCAGGCAATGGGACGTTCGAGTCCACAAAGCCCTCCCCCTTGAGGGGGAGGGATTGGGTAGGGGGTGAGCCCGAGGCCGCGCGTCGGCAGCAAGGCCTTCAATCGACTTGCCCTGACGGCCATCACCTCCCCCTCGATCCTCCACCCTCAAGGGGGAGGAAGATTCCGTCGCTGATCGTCGACAGTCCGCTTGGCAAGCGCGGCGCGGGAAGGGACCCATGTTCGAGGTGGTTCTCTGGGAATGGCTGGATCTCGCGGTCCGGTGGCTGCACGTGATCGCCGGCATCGCTTGGATCGGCAGCTCCTTCTACTTCGTCCACCTGGATCTGAGCCTGAAGCAGCGCGAGGGCCTGCCCGAGGGCGCCCACGGCGAGGCCTGGCAGGTCCACGGCGGCGGCTTCTACAACATGGTCAAGTACCTGGTCGCCCCGGCCCGCATGCCGGACCGGCTGACCTGGTTCAAGTGGGAGGCCTATACGACCTGGCTCAGCGGCATGGCCCTGCTGGTCCTGGTCTACTACCTCCAGGCCGAGCTCTATATGATCGACCGCGGCGTGCAGGACCTCGCGCCCTGGCAGGCGGTGGCGGTCAGCCTGGTCGGGATCGCCCTGGGCTGGATCGTCTACGACCTGCTCTGCCGTTCGCTGCTCGGCCGCAACGACAACGCCCTGGCTTTGGTCGGACTGGTCTTTCTCACGTTGCTGGCCTGGGGCTGCGCACAGGTCTTCAGCGGCCGCGGCGCGATGATGCAGATGGGCGCCCTGATCGGCACGATCATGGTCGCCAACGTCTTCTTCGTGATCATCCCCGGCCAGCGCAAGGTGGTGGACGCGCTGATCGCCGGCGAGGATCCCGACCCCGAGCTGGGCCGCCGCGGCAAGCAGCGCTCCCTGCACAACAACTACCTGACCCTGCCGGTGATCTTCGTGATGATCGGCAACCACTATCCCCTGGCCTTCGCCGGCCGCTGGTCCTGGCTGATCCTGGCCTTCGTCCTGATCATCGGGGCGGTCATCCGGCATTTCTTCAACCAGCAGCACAAGGGCGAGGCGAGTCCCTGGTGGACCTGGGGCGTGGCCCTGGCCGGCCTGGCGGCGATCGTCTGGCTGAGCGCCACGCCGGCCACGGAGACCGACGAGGCGGCACTGGCCGATCCGGCCGCGGTCGAGGAGATCGTCCTGTCCCGCTGCAGCATGTGCCACGCCGCCGAGCCGGTCTGGGAGGGCATCGCCCTGCCGCCCAAGGGCGTGGTCCTGGAGACGCCGGCGGAGATCCGCCGCCAGGCCCGGGCGATCGATCTCCAGGTGGTCCGGACCCACGCCATGCCGCCCGGCAACATCACCGAGATCTCCGAAGAGGAGCGCCGGATCCTCGCCGCCTGGATCGCCGACGGCGCGCCCGCCTGGTAGACGCATGCCCGCCAAAGCCGACCGAGCCCTCCGCGGCCGCCTGCTGAGCTTCCTCGAGGATCCGGCGACCGCCGGCGCCGAGGCGAGCCACCGCTACATCGAGGACGGGCTCCTGGTGATCGCCGGGGGCCGCATCGCCCGGCTCGGCGAGGCGACAGCGCTGCTGGGCAAGCTGCCGAAGGACCTGGCGGTCGACCACTATCCGGACGACCTGATTCTGCCCGGCTTCATCGACCCGCATATCCACTATCCCCAGACCCAGGTCATCGCCTCCTACGGGACCCAGCTGCTCGATTGGCTGGAGCGCTATGCCTTCGTCGAGGAGCTCAAGTTTGCCGAGCCCGCCCATGCCGCCCGGGTCGCAAGCTTTTTCCTGGACGAGCTGCTGCGCAACGGCACCACGACGGCGGCGGTCTACTGCACGGTCCACGCGGCCTCGGTGGAGGCCTTCTTCGCGGAGTCAGAGCGGCGGAACACCCGCATGCTGGCGGGCAAGGTCCTGATGGACCGTGGTGCGCCTGCGGGCCTGCTGGACAGGGCGCGCTCCGGCTACGACGACAGCAAGGCCCTGATCGCGCGCTGGCAGGGGCGGGGGCGGCAGCACTATGCCGTGACCCCGCGCTTCGCCGTCACCTCCAGCCCGGAGCAGCTCGAGGCCGCCGGCGCGCTGCTGCGCGAGCATCCCGAAGTCTTCCTGCAGACCCACTTGGCTGAGAACCGACGGGAGATCGACGCCGTGAAGGCGCTCTTCCCGGAGGCCAAGAGCTACACCGAGGTCTACGACCGCTTCGGCCTTCTGGGCCCGCGTTCGCTCTTCGGTCACTGCCTGCACCTGGAAGAGGCGGAGCGGCGGCGGCTCAGCGAGAGCGGCTCGGTCGCGGTCTTCTGCCCGACCTCGAACCTCTTCATCGGCAGCGGCCTCTTCGACCTTGCTGCGGCCCGCGATTCGCGCTTTCCGCTGCGCTGCGCGCTGGCCACCGACGTCGGCGGCGGCACCAGCTATTCCCTGCTGCGCACCCTGGGCGAGGCCTACAAGGTCCAGCAGCTTCAGGGCCGGAACCTGCCAGCGCTAGAGGCCTTCTACCTGATCACCCTGGGCAACGCCCGGGCGCTCGGCCTGGAGTCTCAACTCGGCAGCCTGGCCCCGGGCCGCGATGCCGACCTGGTGGTCCTCGACGCCGGCGCCACCCCGGCCATGGCCCACCGGCGGGAGACCATCGGCGACCTCGCCGAGGAGCTCTTCCTGCTGATGACCCTGGGCGACGACCGCGCGGTGCGCGCGACCTACGTCGCCGGGGAACGGCTCCACCGCCGGGATTAGCCCCTGCGGACGCGGTGCTTCTCGTGTTGCCTCCGCCTCCCGGCGGTCACTAAACTCGCGCGACTCAGCGAGGCGGGACATGCCGGAACGAGAGCAGGATCTGCGGCCGGAAATCGAAGCGGTCTGGCGCCTCGCCAATGCAGGCAGGCTGGCGGAGGCGCGCGCGGCCTCGGCGCGGCTCGTGCAGAAGGCGCCGCAGGACCCGGAAGCCGGATTCGCCCACGGCGTCACCTTGCTGCAAAGCGGTTCGATCGATGACGGGATCGCGGTCCTTCAGGGCGTCGTGTCTACGGCGCCGCATCACGCCGGCGCGCGGCTCAACCTGGCGCGCGCCTTGGTCCACGCCGGACGGCGCGAGGAGGCCGAAACGGTCCTGCGGGCCCTGATCGCGGCGCAGCCCGCACTGTCGGCCGCGGCGATGGACCTGGCGGCCCTGCTGGCCAGGCGCGAGGCCGCCGGAGAGGCGGTCGAAGTGCTGGAGGAGGCCCGCAGGCATGCGCCGCGCGACGCCAGCCTGCTGATCAACCTCGGCGGTCTCCAGGCCGGGCAGGGCGACCTGGAGGGCGCGCGCCGCAACCTGGACGCCGCCGTCGCGCTGGACCCGCAGCAGCCGCTGGCCCACTACAACCTGGGCCGGGTGCAGCGGGACCTCGGCGCCGACGAGGCGGCGGCGCGCTGCTTCCGTCGAGCCGTGGAGCTCGACCCGCGGCTCGACCAGGCCTGGCGGAACCTCGGGAACGCGCTGCTCGATCTGGGCCGGGTCAAGGAGGCCTTCCAGGCCTTCAACGAGGGCGCCAAGGCCAGGCGCACGCCGGGCGGGACGCCGAGCCGCGACCCCCTGTCTTACCAGACCAGCGCCTCGAAACTGACCCACGACATCGAGCAGTTCCGCTACCTCAGGGCGCGCGGCAAGCTGCCGGAGTCCTTCGACGCGACGATCCGGGCCTACGAGGACACCCTCGCGGCCCTGCCCACGGTCGGCGATCTGTCCCACGTCGTCGACATACCGAGAGACCGGCTGCCCGCGCTGCAGGCCAGCTACAACCGCCTCGTCGTCTGCGAGCGCTCGCCGGCGGTCTCGCCCTGCGCGGTCAATCCGACGCTCGACGCCGAGGCGATCGAAGCCGACTACGCCCGCAACGCGCCGGGCATCACCTTTGCCGACGGCTTCCTCACCGCCGAGGCCCTGGAGGAACTGCGGCGCTTCTGCCTGGAGTCCACGTTCTGGTTCGAGTACCGCTACGGCAACGGCTATCTCGGCGCCTTCTTCGACGACGGCTTCGCCTCGCCCTTGCTCTATCAGATCTCCGAGGAGCTGCGGCTCAAGCTGCCGGGGATCTTCCGCGACCACACCCTGCGCAAGCTCTGGGCCTTCAAGTACGACAGCCGGCTGTCGGGCATCCCAATGCACGCCGACTTCGCCGCAGTGAACGTCAACTTCTGGATCACCCCGGATGACAGCAACCTCGAGCCCGAGACCGGCGGCCTCGAAGTCTGGGACAAGGAGGCCCCGGCCGACTGGGACTTCACCAAGTACAACAAGGACGAGGCGGCGATGCGCAGCTTCCTGGCCGAACAGAAGGCCCGCTGCCTCAAGGTGCCGCACCGCCAGAACCGCATCGTCGTCTTCAACTCCGACCTCTTCCACGCCACCGGACCGCTGCACTTCCGCGCCGGCTACGAGCACCGTCGGGTCAACATCACCATGCTCTACGGCAAACGCGAGGACGCCTAGGCCTTGGTTGTTGCAGTTTGTGGCTTCACCCCCACCCCAACCCTCCCCCATCAAGGGGGAGGGTTGGGGTGGGGGTGACTCGCCGAAGTGTGTTGACGGGCCCAAAGGCGACGGCTGCTCTCCGCCTTGGGCCGGGGTCAGGCTCAGTCCAGGATCTCGAGGCCCTGGGCGCGGATCGCCGCCTCGGCGCGGGGGATGTCGTCGGGCGTGTCGACCGCGACCGAGCTGTCGGAGAGCGGGATCATCCGGACCTCGTAACCCATCTCTAGGAAGCGGAGGATCTCGATGTCCTCCACGGCCTCCAGGGTCGACTTGGACGTGGCCGCGGCGAAGGCCGCCAGGGCTTCCGGGGGGAAGGCGTAGATGCAGATCTGCCGCCAGGCGGTCTTGAAGAGGTAGCGCTTGGTCGTCGGGATGGAGGCGCGGCTCATGTAGAGCAGCCGCCCGTCGGGGCGGGTCACTAGCTTGGGGATCGAGGGGTTGCGGAACAGCGCTTCGTCGGTGATCTCGCACATGCCGTTGATGATCTCGCCGGGCCGCTCGCGGGCGGTGGCGAGCACGCGGGTGATGTCCTCGGGATCGATCACCGGCTCGTCGCCCTGGACGTTGATGTAGAGGTCGGCCGGGTGGTCCTCGGCGAAGGCCGCGATCCGGTCGGTGCCGGTCAAGCAGTCGTCGGGGGTCATGGCGACCTGGATGCCGACCTCGGCGCAGTAGTCGAAGATGCGCCGGTCGTCGGTCGCAACGTAGATGCACTCGGCCGGCACCGCCTTGGTGCAGCGATGCCAGGTGCGATGCACGAGCGGCACGCCGAGCAGGTCGATCAGGGGCTTGCCGGGCAGGCGGCCGGATTCGTAGCGGGCCGGGATGGCGACGAGATAGTCGGCTTTCGATGACATGCGAGGCTTCGTTGCGACCTGCGACTCGGTCAGGAGCGCGCCATTGTCCGCCATCGGCGAAGCGCGGGCAAGCGGGACCCGGATCGGGCCGGGGACCTTGGCCGATCCCGGCCGCGCCTCTATAAGGAACCCGGGCCGTCACGCCGGATTTCGGAGGGGAGTCATCGCCACATGGCCGCGCAGGAGTCGCCGCAATCCTTGATCCTCGGGGCGCAGCAACAGGCTGAGGCCGGCGATTTCGCGGGCGCGGAGAAGACCTTGGGCGAGCTCCTGGCGGCCCGGCCCGAGGAGCCGAGCGCGAACGCCCTGCTCGGCCTGGTGCGGGTGAAGGCGGGCCGTTTCGGCGCGGCGACCGGTCCCCTGAGATTGGCGCTGAAAGGCCGGCCGGAGGACGCGCAGCTCTGGAACGCCCTCGGCGTCGCCTGTGGCCAGGTCTTCGACGCCGAGCAGGCGCGCCAGGCCTTCGCGCGCGTCGCGGCCTTGCAGCCGGAGTCGCCGCAAGCACACTTCAACTTCGCGCTCGCTGCCCGGCGCTGCGGCGATGCCGCCGGCGCGGTCGCCGCCTATCGAGAGGCCCTCAGGCTCAAGCCTGGCTGGCCGGCGGGCTTGAGCAACCTCTCCAGCGCCCACCGCGAGGGCGGGGACTTCGACGCCGCGGTCGCGGCCTGCGAGGAGGCGATCGAGCTCGACCCCGACTATGCGCCGGCCTGGCACAACCTGGCCCTGGCGCTCTTCCTGAAGGGCGACCTGCCGCGTGCCTGGGAGGCGCACCGCTGGCGCTTCAAGAACCCCAACGTGGTCAGCGTCAAGCAACGCCCCTTCACCCAGAAGCCCTGGCACGGCGAAGACCTGACCGGCCGCCGCCTTCTGGTCTGGGGCGAGGAGGCGGTCGGCGAGGAAGTCATGTTCGCCAGCATGATCCCGGACGCCATCGCCCGGGCCGGGCAGTGCATCCTGGAATGCGAGCCCCGGCTGGTGCCGCTCTATGAGCGCAGCTTTCCGGGCGCGACGGTGGTCGCTCGCAGGGATCCGCCGGACCCCCGGGCCGACGACCCCGGGATCGACTACCAGGTGGGGATCGCCGATCTCGCCGGGCCCCTGCGCGGGCGCTGGGAGGATTTTCCGAGCCCGCCCGCCTTCCTCGCGGTCGACGAAGCGCTCCGGGACCGCCTGCGGCAGCGCTACCTGGCCCGAGGTGGCGGGCCCCTGATCGGACTGTCCTGGTACAGCGCCAACCCGCGGGTCGGCCTGCCGCGCTCCCTGGGCTTGCGGCAGTGGATCCCGATCCTCCAGGCGATCCCGGCGACCTTCGTCAATCTGCAGTACGGCGATTGCAGCGAGGGCCTGGCCGACGTCAAGGCGCGGAGCGGCATCGAGATCCTCCACGATCCCGAGATCGACCAGCTCGAGAACATGGACGACTTCGCGGCGCAGACCGCGGCGCTCGATCTCGTGATCTCGATCTCGAACACGACCTGCATGGTCAGCGCCGCCGTCGGCACCGAGACCTGGACCCTGCTGCCGCGCGGCTTCGGGCTCTACTGGTACTGGTTCGAAGGCCGCGACACCTCGCCCTGGTTTCCCGGGATGACCCTGTTTCGCCAGGACCGCCCCGGCGACTGGCAGGGGGTCATCGAGCGCATCGCGGGGGCGCTGGCCACCTGGACTCCGCCGGCGGCGGGCACGGCGTGATGCAGCCGGCGGAGATCCCGCGCCCCGAGGTCCGGCTTCCGGCACGGCTGGAGGACAGCGACCTCTTTCTCCACGATCCGATAGCCATCTTCGAGGTCGAGAACTTCCTGCCGCCGCGCCTCTATGCGGGCTTGGCGCGGACCTTCCCGGAGGCTGCGCAGTTCGGCCGCCGTTACGAGCGGGGCGGGAAGCTGTTCTTCAACCAGGGCCACCCGGAGTTCCGGCAGTTCGTCGGGCGCTATCCGGCCTGGTATGCCCTCTACGCCTGGTTCGCCTCGGCCGAGACCCTGGCGCAGCTCAAGCGGCTGGTGGACCCCTATCTCCTGCACCGCCCGGAAGAGGAGCGGCGGCGCTGGGTCTATCCCGCGCCTCCGGGACCCGCGGAGCGAAGCTCGGATGCCGATGCGACGCCCGTGCGCCCGGGCTTCGAGTTCTCGGCCCTCACGACCGGCGATTCGATTCCGCCCCACACCGACCTGCCGAAGAAGCTGCTGTCGCTGATGGTCTACTTTCCCGACCCCGACCTGGTGGCCCTGGAGGGCTGCGGCACGTCCTTCTACCGCGCCAAGCCCGGCGGCAAGACGCGGGTCGACTGGGACCCAAAGATGATGAGCGAGGCGGAGAGCGCCGAGTTCCTCGCCGGCCACGAGCCCTACTTCCGCTCGGCCTTCACGCCGAACAAGCTGGTCGGCTTCCTCAAGTCGGAAGTCTCCTGGCATGCCGTGCCGCCCCTGGACCTGCCCCCGGGCCGCGCCCGCAAGTCGATCAACCTGAACATCTATCTGCGCTGAGTTGGGCGTGTCCGACGCCGGGCGGCAGGCCGATCGGCTGGTGCCCCGAGCAGGACTTCAACCCGCAACGCCCTGATTGCAAATCAAGTGAGACACGTTGTCCAAGGCTTTGATAACGATGCAGTTTTTCTTCCCTTGGTATAAGCGTCCGGTGAGGCCCACGTTGCGCGGGGCGGCGACTGGTCATAGGACTGGTCGTATGACTGACAGTGAGTTTCAGCGTGTCGAGGTGATCACGGGTGTGGGGCGCCGGCGGCGCTGGAGCGTTGAGGAGAGCTTTGACTGGATTTGGGTGCAACTCCAACTTTCGGTCAGGCGTGCCGTTCCTGACAGTCGCTCATAAGGTCTATTCGATGATCAGAAAGCGGTCGTTCATCAGCCAGGACGTGGAACGGGGAAAAGTGATCGTCATCCCTCGCCCAACAGACTGACGAGCGAGCATCGTGTGAGGGCAGTGCGGCTGGCGGTTTCTGTTGCCTCGATATCCGTATCAACCCTGCCCAATCGCGGGGCCCTTTCGCGGTTGACTCAAATCAAGGACACCGGTTCGGCCCGGCTCCAAGCTTGACTTCGCAAACTTAGCAGAAGCGGGCTTGGTCATGGTGATGCGGCAGGCGTCGCAACCCGACCCCCGAGACAGGGCGGCAACTGAGACCGGTGGATGGTTCACGAGCAGGTCCGCGGATCGCGATACCGCAGCGGCCAAGTTCGTGCCACCGTCCTTAGAAGCGATCGACATTGCCCTCCAGCCCGCGCCGGACGGCTGGCAGCCGCACATCACCTATCGCCGTCCTGACATCGGTGGCCTTCTTTCCGGTCTCCCGCTGTCCGTCGCTCGGGAGCAGCTCGGACGCATCCATACGGCCTGCGGATACGCCCACGAGACGGCGTTTACCAGGGCCGTCGAATCTGCCTTCGGCACTTCGACCGAGAGTGCAGCCCGCTATGCGGCGCGCGAACTGCATCTGCTGATCGAGGCTGCTATCGCGTACGCCCGCCGAGCGGCGTTGGAATTGGCACCAGCTTGTGGGGAGGAGCCGTGTGTCGCGCAATTGAAGGCTGTACTCGCGGCCGCGGGCGCAGCAAAGGCGACGATCGGCCTAGACCATCTCGACGAAGAAATAGTGCCAGACAGGCAGCCGCTGGCCGTGGCGATCGGTCGGTTGTGTGACGAACAGGCCCGCCTGCTTCAAGCGGTGCCGGCTGAACCGCCGGGCGTGATCATCGACCGCTTGCCGACGCCCCTGCGCAACCTGGCACGCGAGGGTTGGCGCAGACCTTGGCGGTTCTTCCGGACCATCGGCTCCACTGCCAGGGGGCTTGTCGACCGACTCGATCAGGAACCTACGCGGCCATTCTGTCCGAGTTCCAATACGGCCGGGAGCGGCAGCGCGACGACGTCACGTGGCCGGCTCAGATACGTTGTGCGAAGCAAGCAGGGGCGGCTCGTATCCCTTCGGGCGTCGACTCCGACCAAGCGGCTGGTTGCGCCGGGCGGCGCCCTCGCCCGGCAACTAAGTCTGCTGCCCTTGGCCAACGATGTTGCCGACTTGGCACGGTTCGTCGTCCTCGCCGCCGATCCCTGCGCGCCGGCAACCATTCGGGTCAGCGAGGCAGCGCATGCATGAGATGGCCCTGAGTCAGAGCCTGATCGAGGTGATCGAGGAGCAGGCCCGCCTGCAGGATTTCGCCAGGGTCAGGAGCGTGACAGTCGAACTCGGTTGCCTGGGGCATGTGGACGCCCATGCGCTGCGCTTTTGCTTCGACGTCGTCACGCGCCGCACGATCGCGGCAGGCTCCAGGCTGATCATCGTCGATCGGCCGGGAAGGGTCGCGTGCCTCGACTGCGGCGCAATCGGCGATGTCGCCGAGCGGATCCTTGTCTGTCCGGACTGTGGCAGCGAGCGCGTGATGGTCGACGGCGGCGATCAGATCAGACTGACCGAATTGGAGGTAAACTGATGTGCGGGACCTGCGGCTGCGACGGCGCCGGCGCGACGATCGAGCGACCGACGGCCTCACACCATCACCAACATGGCCTGGGCGGGCATGCGCACAACCATGCCCATCTGGAGGCGGATCCACGCGTCCTCTCGCTGGAGATCGACCTGCTGGCAAAGAACGACGCGATCGCGGCGCGCAATCGGGCCCTTTTCGCCGAGCGGGGGATCGTTGCCGTCAACCTGATGTCGAGCCCGGGGGCAGGCAAGACGAGCCTGCTGGTGCGAAGCCTGGAAAGGCTCGCCGGCATCTATCCGGTCGCCGTGATCGAGGGCGACCAAGCCACCGCACAAGACGCTGAACGCATCCGCGCCTGCGGTGTTCCTGCGGTCCAAATCAACACCGGCAAGGGATGCCATCTCGACGCCGAGATGATCGAACAGGCCCTGCCCGAACTGAACCTCCCGGACGGCGGCATCCTGTTCATCGAGAATGTCGGCAACTTGGTCTGTCCAGCCGGCTTCGACCTTGGGGAACGCTGGAAGGTGGTGATCGCCTCTGTCACCGAGGGCGAGGACAAGCCCTTGAAGTATCCAGGGATGTTCGCGGCCTGCGGCCTGATGCTGGTGAGCAAGTGCGACCTGCTCCCGGCACTGCGCTTCGACGTCGACCGGCTCGAAGCGAACGCCCGGAGGGTCAAGCCCGAGATCGATATCCTGCGAGTCAGCGTCGAGACGCCGGACGGTCTTGCCCCCTGGCTCGACTGGCTCGAGGCGGCTGGCGTCGCCGTGTCCCCTGCCGCTTAGGACCTCCGACATGCAGCCGCTCGCGACCGAACGGACTCAGTCAGGCGACCAAGAGCGCCTGCGGGTGCGTGTGCGCGGCCGGGTGCAGGGCGTCGGATTTCGGCCCTTCGTCTTCGGCCTTGCGGACGAACATGGCTTGAGCGGTTGGGTCCGGAATGACAACGAAGGCGTCCTGGTCGAGGTCGAAGGCGCGTCCTGCACGGCGTTCCTGCAGGACCTCGAGGCCCGACCGCCCGAACTCGCGCGGATCGACCGGATCGAAGTCGACCGGCTGTCTCCGACCGGCGGCGCGGCCTTCGAGATCCGGACCAGTGTGACCGACGCGGCAGCCGCAACGATGATCGGCCCGGATACGGCGACCTGCGAGGCTTGTCTGACCGAGATGTTCGATCCGACGGATCGCCGCTACCGCTATCCCTTCGTCAACTGCACCCATTGCGGGCCGCGCTATACAATCACCCGGGCGCTGCCCTATGACCGACCCCAGACCTCGATGGCCGGATTCCCATTGTGCCCGGCCTGCGCCTGCGAGTATGCCGATCCCGCCGACCGGCGATTCCATGCCCAGCCGCTTGCCTGCCCTGTCTGCGGCCCGCGGCTTTCGGAGCCGGTCGAGCGAATTCTCGCTCGCCTGCGGCGCGGTGAGATCGTCGCGCTCAAGGGCATCGGCGGCTATCACCTGGCCTGCGACGCAAGGAATGCCCGGAGCGTTGCCCGGCTGCGCGCGCGAAAGGACAGAGAGGCGAAGCCGTTTGCCGTGATGGTCGCGGGCCTGTCCTCGGCTCGGCGGATTGCCCGTCTTTGCGACGCCGACGCCGATCTGCTGCGCGACCGCGGCCGGCCGATCGTGGTCCTGCCGCGCCGGGCGGACGCGGACCTCGCGGCGGGGATCGCGCCGGACCTGGCTTCGGTCGGCATCATGCTGCCCTATGCGCCGCTCCATTTCCTGCTGTTCCACGAAGCGGCGGGCCGGCCGCAAGGCACGGCGTGGCTCGAGCAGGCGCCGCCGGACCTGGCCCTGGTGATGACCAGCGCGAACCCCGGCGGCGAACCCCTGATCACCGACGACGCCGAAGCCCGGACCCGTCTTGCGGGGATCGCAGATGCGGTGGTCGGTCACGACCGGCCGATCGTGGTCCGGGCCGACGACAGCGTGATCCAGGGCGGCGCCGCGCCCACGGTGATCCGTCGTGGCCGCGGCATGACCCCAAACCCGATCCCGCTTGCCCGAGCGGTCCCGAGCGTTCTGGCGGTCGGAGGCCATCTCAAGGCCACGGTCTGCCTCACCCGGGACCGGCAGGCCTTCCTGTCCCAGCATGTCGGCGACCTGGACAGCGTCGAGGCGCGCCGGTTCCTGCTCGAGACCATCGAGCACCTCCTGTCGATCCTCCAGGTGCGCCCGGAGGCCGTCGCCCACGACCTGCACCCCGACTTCTTCACGACCCGCTATGCCCGGGGGCTCGGACTGCCGAGCGTTCCGGTGCAGCACCATCACGCCCACATCGCCGCGGTGTCCGCCGAGCACGGCCGGAGGGGCCCGCTGCTCGGCCTCGCCCTCGACGGCATGGGCTTTGGGCCGGATGGCACGGTTTGGGGCGGCGAACTGCTGTTGCTCGAGGGCACAGAGGTCACCCGGCTCGGTCACCTGCGTCAGCTACAGCAGCCGGGCGGCGACATCGCCGCGCGGGAGCCCTGGCGCATGGCGGCCGCCGCACTGCACCTGCTTGACCGGGACGAGGAAACCCTGGGCCGCTTCGGCCGGATCGGGCCGGCCTCGGCGGTGCGCAGCTTGCTCCGGTCCGGCACCGCGGTGACCCCGACCTCGAGCCTCGGGCGGTGGTTCGACGCGGCCGCGGCCCTGCTCGGTGTCGTCCCGGTCGCGGCCTACGAGGGGCACGCGGCGATGGTGCTGGAATCGCTTGTCGAGACGCCACGGACCATGCCGGAGGGCTGGACCCTTGCACCCGATGGCACCCTGGATCTGCTGCCGCTGTTGGACAAGCTGGCAGGAATGGCGCCGCGACCAGGAGCCGAGCTGTGGCACGGGACGCTGGCCGCCGGACTCTCGGCGTGGGCAGCGCAGGCGGTCGACAGCACCGGGGTCCGGACGGTCGCCCTGTCTGGGGGCTGCCTGTTGAACCGGGTGCTGCGTATCCATCTGGCCGCTGACCTCGAAGCACGCGGCATCGAGGTCTTGCTTCCCCGCGCCGCCCCGCCGGGTGATGGCGGGATCAGCCTGGGTCAAGCCTGGATCGCCGCTCAGACCATGGAAAGGACCTGAACCATGTGCCTTGCGGTGCCCGCCGAGGTGATCGAGATCGTCGACGAAAACCATTGCCGCGTCTCGCTGGGCGGCGTTCGGCAGGTGATCGCGACGGATCTGGTCGAGGACGTGGCGGTCGGCGAATACCTCATCGTCCATGTCGGCTTCGCGCTGGGCCGTGTCTCGCCGGAGGAGGCCGAGGCGACCCTGGCTCTGATGGCGCAGGCCGGCATCGTCCCGGAGGCCGCGTCATGAAATACATCGAGGAGTTTCGGGACGGCCGCCTGGCCCGGCAGCTCGCCGGCGCGATCGCCGGCGAGGTCGCCCCGGACCGGCGCTACCGGCTGATGGAGTTCTGCGGCGGGCACACGCACGCGATCTTCCGCTACGGCATCCGGGACCTGCTTCCGGATGGAGTGGAGATGGTCCATGGGCCCGGCTGCCCGGTCTGCGTGCTGCCGATCGGCCGGCTGGACATGGCGATTCGAATGGCCCGGCGGCCGGAGGTGATCCTTTGCTCCTATGGCGACATGCTGCGGGTGCCGGGTTCGAAGCGGACGAGCCTTCTGAAGGCAAAGGCCGAAGGCGCCGACGTGCGTATGGTCTATTCGGCCGCGGACGCCCTCCGTGTCGCGCAGGCCAATCCGGACCGGGAGGTCGTGTTCTTCGCCATCGGATTCGAGACCACGACGCCGCCCACGGCCGTCGCCCTGAAGCAGGCCCGCGATCTCGACCTGCCGAACTTCAGCGTGTTCTGCAATCACGTCCTGACGCCCGCGGCGATCACCAACATCCTGGAGAGCCCCGACGTGCGGGAGATCGGGACCGTCCCGATCGACGGCTTTCTGGGTCCCGCCCATGTCAGCGTGGTGATCGGGAGTCAGCCCTACGCCTTCTTCGCAGAGGAGTACCGCAAGCCCGTGGTGATCACCGGTTTCGAGCCGCTCGACGTGATGCAGTCGATCCTCATGCTGGTCCGGCAGCTGAACGAGGGCCGGGCGGAAGTCGAGAACCAGTACATCCGGGCCGTCACCCCCGAGGGTAACGCGCGCGCCAAGGCCTTGGTCGCGGAAGTCTTCGAGTTGCGCCGCAGCTTCGAGTGGCGCGGGCTCGGCCGGGTGCCCTACAGCGCTTTGCGGATAAAGCGGGACTACGCCCGCTTCGACGCGGAGGCGCGCTTCGACGAGCCCTTTATCCCGGCGCGCGAGACCCGGGCGTGCAAATGCCCGATGATCCTACGCGGGGCCGCGAAGCCGATGGACTGCAAGCTGTTCGGCACTGTTTGCACGCCGGAGACTCCCTTCGGATCCTGCATGGTCTCCGCCGAAGGTGCCTGCGCCGCCTATTACAGCTACGGCCGGCGGGCGGAAGCGCGAATGGCATGACCGAGCTGATCGAAATGGCCCATGGCGCCGGCGGCCGCACGATGGCCGGGTTGATTGACAGCGTGTTCCGGCCCGCCTTCGACAACCAGTGGCTCGCCCGGGCCGAGGATCATGCCGCCCTTGCGGCACCGGACGGCCGGCTGGCGATGACCACCGATACCTATGTGATCTCGCCCCTGTTCTTTCCGGGCGGGGACATCGGGTCGCTGGCGGTGCACGGCACGATCAACGATCTCGCCACCGCCGGCGCCCGGCCCTTGTACCTCAGCGCCGGTTTCGTGCTCGAGGAGGGATTCCCGATCCAGGACCTGCAGCGGGTCGTCGCGTCGATGGCAGACGCCGCCAAGGCCGCCGGGGTCGCAATCGTCACCGGTGACACCAAGGTGGTAGAGCGCGGCAAGGGCGACGGGCTGTTCATCAACACCACCGGTCTGGGTCTCGTGCCCGACGGGGTCGAGCTCTCGACGACACGGGTCCGCCCGGGTGACGCCGTGCTGGTTAGCGGATCGCTCGGCGACCACGGCGTCGCGGTGATGTCCAAGCGATCCGGGCTCAGCTTCGAAACGGAGATCGAGTCGGACAGCGCGGCCCTGCACGACCTGGTTGCCGTGATGGCCGGCGCCGCTGCCGGCCTGCGGGCCCTGCGCGATCCGACCCGGGGCGGCCTCTCCGCCGTGCTCAACGAGATCGCCCAGGCGGCCGGGGTCGGCATGCGGATCCGCGAGGTGGACCTGCCGGTCAAGGACTCGGTTCGGGGGGCCTGCGAGCTGCTCGGGCTGGACCCCCTGAACGTGGCGAACGAGGGCAAGATGGTCGCCTTTTGCGACCCGGCCGATGCGCAAAGGCTGCTCGACGCCATGCGTGCGCACCCTTTGGGCCGGGACGCCTCGGTGATCGGGGTGGTCACGGACGATCCCGACCGCTTCATCGAACTCGAGACCGCGTTCGGCGGCCGCCGCGTCGTCGACTGGTTGGCGGGCGAACAGCTTCCCCGCATCTGCTGAGGAGAGGGGCGATGCGCATCCTGCTGCTGACCCGCAGCTTCAACAGCTTGACCCAGCGCCTTCATGTCGAGCTTGCCGAGCGTGGGCACGATCTTTCGGTCGAGTTCGACATCAACGACGCGGTCAGTCTCGAGGCCGTCGATCTCTTCCGGCCCGATCTGGTCATCGCTCCCTACCTGACCCGGCGCATCCCGGAGGCGATCTGGCGGCGGGTGACGACACTCGTCGTCCACCCGGGACCGCTTGGCGACCGTGGTCCCTCCGCGCTCGATTGGGCAATCCTCGATGGCCAGGAAAGCTGGGGCGTTACCCTGCTACAGGCCGAAGCCGAGCTCGACGCCGGACCGGTCTGGGCGACCCGTCGGTTCCAGATGCGCGCGGGCACGAAGAGCAGCCTGTACCGCAACGAGGTGACCGAAGCCGCGGTCGCCTGCGTGCTGGAGGCCATCGAGGCGCTCCAGGGCGGCCGGTCGCGGAGGGACACGCGCCAATCCGCGGAGATCCGCACGGCCGGCTGGCGGCGGCGGGTGACTCAGCCGGACCGGGCAATCGACTGGCGCTGCGACGACACCGAGACCGTGATCCGCAAAATCCGCGCGGCCGACGGGCAGCCTGGCGTTCTCGACAGCCTCGCAGGCCGGCCGTTCCACCTCTACGACGCCCATCCCGAGCCGGAGCTCGCGGGGCGACCCGGCGCGCTGCTGGCCCGCCGCGCGGAGGCGGTCTGCCGGGCGACCGCCGACGCTGCGGTCTGGATCGGCCATCTGCGCCCGGTGCCGGACGGCGAGCCGAGCTTCAAGCGGCCGGCGACCCTGGCGCTTGGCCCCGAGGCGAGCCGCCTGCCCGAACGGCCGCCGGTGGTCGGCATGGACGGGGTGGGCTGGCAGCCCATCCGCTACCGGGAGGAAGGCGCGGTCGGCTACCTGTCTTTCGATTTCTACAACGGGGCGATGTCGACCGCCGGGTGCCGGCGGCTGCTGCTCGCTTACCGCCAGGCCGCGGCCCGTCCGACCCGGGTGCTGGTCCTGATCGGCGGACGGGAGTTCTGGTCGAACGGCCTCGACCTCGCGACGATCGAGGCTGCGGAAAGCCCGGCCGACGAAAGCTGGCGCAACATCAACGCCATGGACGACCTGACCGAGGCTGTGATCGGCACCACCGACAAGCTGACGGTCGCCGCGATGCGGGGCAATGCCGGCGCGGGCGGCGTCTTCCTGGCGCTTGCGGCGGATCTGGTTCTGGCGCGCGCCGGAATCGTGCTCAACCCGCACTACAAGAACATGGGCAATCTCTATGGGTCCGAGTACTGGACCTATCTCTTGCCGCGCCGTCGTCCGGACGGCGGATTGGACGGCGTGATGGATCGCCGGCTTCCCATCGGCGCCGAGGCGGCGCGGACACTCGGGCTGATCGACGACGTCCTGCCGAACGATCGGAGGGCCTGCGAGGCGGCGATCGAGGATACCGCCGGGCGGATCGCGGACGATCCGGCAATCGTCACCCGGCTTGCCGACAAGGCGCGCCGGCGCGCCGCCGACGAGGCCGCCAAGCCGCTGGCCGAATACCGGCGCGCGGAACTCGAGCGGATGACCCTGAACTTCTACGGCTTCGATCCGAGCTATCACGTCGCCCGCTATCACTTCATCGCAAAGCTCCCCCTCGCGCGGACGCCGGTCCACCTGGCGCGTCATCGGGAGCTGCGGCGCAGCAGCGCTTAACTCGCAACTCGAGAGGAGGAGCCAGGCATGATCCGATCATTCACCCGAATGGCCATGCTTGCCGCGTTGTCGACCGGCCCCGGCCTCCGGTCGCCCATCCCAGGCACGGAACGGCAGCCAGTGGGTTCGCAGCCCGCCGGCTGCGCTCCCGCTCCGGCCGGGGCCGGAGCCAGGTCGACACCGTGAGGTCGCTCGGGTTCCGATCAGCTTCCAGAGGTGGCCTTCAGCGCCTCGATGATCTCGGCCCGCTCGTCAGCGTCCGGGATGCCGACGATCGTCTTTTTCGTGCCCGGCAGGAAGGTCGGCGGATGGGTCAAGTACTTGTCCAGGTCGGGCTCGCTCCAGGTTCCGCCCGCCGAGCGCAAGGCCTCGGAATAGTTGAACCAGGGCGATCGCGCCTTCGGAGCGCCGACCACGCCGTCCAAATCCGGCGCGGCGCGCGAGGCGTCTGCCGGGTCGACGCTGTGACAGACCACGCAATCGCGCAGGGCCGTGTCGGCTCCCGCCGCGCGCACCGGGATGACCGTCTCTCCGAACGCCGGTGTCGTCGGCGGGGCGGGCAGCAGCCCCGCGACCGAGCGGCCTTCCGTTCCGACTCCCCAGATCACGGCGATCACCAGGACACCGGCGACTCCGGCCGCACATACGTAGGATCCGAAGCGAGGCATCGTCAGCCGTACTCCAACGGTTCGGGCCCTTGGAAGGGCTTCGGGGCATTCCGGAAGACGATACGGAGCGGATCGCCGGATCGCGTTGACGATCGTCAAATTCGAGATCGCGAAACCCGAGGATTGATCGATGTTGCGCAGCAACGGTAACGGCTCATGTCCCAGCGATCCGACGGCGCCTTGCAGCCGATGCGAACGCTTCACCGATACGGAGTGGAACGAATTGGACGCGGAGGATCTGTGCCTTCTGTCGCGGGCCAAAGTGCGGCGCCGCTATGCATCGGGCCAGTCCCTGTTCTGCCAGGGCGATGCGAATTCGGGCCTCTATTGCCTGAGCGCCGGGACGGTGGCGCTGCGGCAGCTCGACGAGGCCGGCAACTCGGTGCTGCTTGGCCTCGCCTATCCCGGTGACGTGCTGGGATACCGCTCGCTCGTGTCGGGCGTGGAGCACAAGACGAGCGCCGAGGCGCTCGGACCCTGCCGGGCGTGCAAGATCGGCCGCAAGACGGCGCTGGATCTGATCCAGCGGCGTCCGCAGCTTGGAATGGCCTTCCTGCGCCGGTCCAGCCGAGAGATCGAACGGATGCATAAGTCGATTCTCCGGTCGGCCGCGCTCAGCAATCGCGGCCGGCTGTTGCAGATCATGGTTTCGATGATGGAGCATCACGGACGCCCAACCGGTGACGGCACCTACGCCATCGATCTTCCGGTCTCGCGCCGGGACCTCGCCTCGATGATCGGCGCCCGGCACGAGACCCTGTCCCGCGTCATGAGCCGGCTCGAAGAGGAACAGCTGGCAGAATTCTCCGGCCGCCGGGTTGTCATTCCCAACCTCGATGCCTTCGTCGGGGCGGCCAACGGCGGCTAGGGCATCGTCCGGCCCGGCAAAAATTGACGATCGTCATCGCGCGACCGAGGCAGCGGATCGACCATGGGTCCCAGCCCTCGAGGAGTGGGATGACCATGCGCGAGAAACATCGAGACGAACTCGATCTGGAGGCGGCGCTCGGGCCGGCGCCGGACGAGCCGATGCATCTGTTGGGCGGGCTGACCCGCCGGCAGATGCTGCAGTTCTGCGCCGGGGTGGCTGCGACGATGGGGCTGCCGGCGATCGCTGGACGGCAGATGGCCGACGCCGCGACCGCGCCGGGCCGGCCGCCGGTCATCTGGCTGCACGGTCAGGAATGCACGGGCTGCACGGAATCGCTGCTGCGTTCCTACCATCCGACCCTCGAGCAGCTGATCCTCGAAGTCATCTCGCTCGATTATCACGACACGCTCTGCGTCGGCGCCGGCCGCCAGGCGCTGGACTACAAGCACAAGATCATGGAGGAGCACAAGGGCGCCTACGTCCTGGTGACCGAAGGCGGGACGCCGATGAAGGACGGCGGGGTGTACTGCAAGGTCGGCGGCGAGACCCAGGTCGACCTGGTCCGCAAGGCTGCGGACGGGGCGGCGGCGATCATCGCCATCGGATCCTGCGCCTCCTGGGGCGGCATCCAGTCGGCCGATCCGAACCCGACCGGCGCCGTCGGCACGCACGAAGTCATCCCAGACAAGACGGTGATCAACGTCCCGGGCTGTCCGCCCAACCCTTACAACTTCCTGTCGACCGTCCTCTACCTCTTGACCTTCGGCAAGCCGCCGGAACTCGATGGCCTGAACCGGCCGAAGTTCGCTTACGGCCGCCTGGTGCACGAGAACTGCGAGCGTCGCCCGCATTTCGATGCCGGCCGCTTCGCCCTCGAATTCGGCGACGAGGGCCATCGCCAGGGTTTCTGTCTCTACAAGGTCGGCTGCAAGGGCCCGGAAACCTATGCCAACTGTCCGGCGATCGGGTTCGGGGACGTCGGCCACGGCGCCTGGCCGGTTGGGACCGGCCATCCGTGCTTCGGTTGCACCGAAAAGGGGATCGGTTTCCACAAGCCGATCCATGCGCTTGCCACCGTCAAGAGCCAGACGCCGCCGACCTCCTATCCCGACATAGATCTGACCAAGGGAACCGGCGTCTCGCCCGGCGCGGCAGCGTTGGTCGCCGGCATTGCCGGCATCGTCGTCGGGGCCGGGGCGATGCTGCTGAAGCAGATGGGCGACAAGCCCGGAAGCCGCGACGCGACGGAGGGCTAGGCCATGTCCGTAAGCCGGCGCGACTTCCTGTGCAACGTGGGTGGCGGTGCCGTGGCGGCGACCGCCGCCCCTGCCGCCGCCGAGGCCGCGCCGCTGCTGGCCCGGCCGAACCTGCCGCTGCCGCCGAAGGCGGTCGGGATGCTCTACGATTCGACCATCTGCATCGGCTGCAAGGCCTGCGTCGACGCCTGCAAGTCCGCGAACGGCATGCCCGACGAAATCCCGCTGGAGCATAGCGGCTGGAATTTCGGCCAGTGGGATACGCCGCAGGACCTTTCGGGCAAGACGCTCAACGTCATCAAGGCCTATCGCCAGGGCGACATGAGCAAGAAGGACGTGGAGGAAGACGGCTTCGCCTTCATGAAGCGGCACTGCCTGCACTGTGTCGACCCCTCGTGCATCTCGGTGTGCCCGGTCTCGGCGATGCTGAAGGATCCCGAGACCGGCATCGTCACGCACGATCCGGACGCCTGCATCGGATGCCGCTATTGCGTCTATGGCTGCCCCTTCGGCGTGCCGCAATACGACTTCGATTCCCCCTTCGGCGAGATCCAGAAGTGCGAGATGTGCGAACATCTGCAGGCCAAGGGCGAGATCCCGGCCTGCTGCGACGTCTGTCCGACCGGCGCCTCGCTCTTCGGCCTGGTCGAAGAGCTGCAGGCCGAAGCGGACCGCCGTCTCGCCGCGGCGCCCGGCAGCCCCTACCAATTCCCGCGCGGCCGTTTGGGGGACGGCCGGCCGACCCACGAGGGCAAGATCGCGACCTATCAGCCGGCGGTCTACGGCGTCGATGACGGCGGCGGCACCCAGGTCCGCTATCTCTCGGGCGTGGCCTTCGCCAAGCTCGGCCTGCCCGATCTGCCGAAGTACTCCTTCGCCTCGGTCGGCGAGGGCATCCAGCACACCATCTACAAGTGGTTTATCGCGCCGCTGGTCGGCTTCGGAGTCCTGGCGGTGTTCGCCCGCCGCCACCTGCGGCGCAAAGCGGACCGGGGCGATCTTGGGCAGGGAGGCGAGGCATGAGTCACGCCCCCCTTCGCAGGACTCTTTTCACCCCGGTGACGCTGGTGCTGGCGGTGCTGGTTGCGATCGCCGCCTACTACGTCGCGATCCGGTTCATCTTCGGGCTCGGCGCCGTCACCAACCTGAACCCGGGCTATCCCTGGGGCATCTGGGTGGTGGTCGACATCGTCATCGGCACGGCCCTGGGCTGCGGCGGCTTCGCCATGGCCTTGCTGGTCTACATCTTCAACCGCGGCGACTATCACCCCTTGGTCCGGCCGGCGCTCCTGGGCGGGCTATTCGGCTACACCTTGGCCGGCATGGCCGTCATCATCGATCTCGGCCGGTACTGGCAGGCCTACAATCTGATGCTGCCCTGGTACGCCCAGCCCAACTCGGTGATGTTCGAGGTGGCGCTCTGCGTGATGGCCTACGTCATCGTGCTCTGGGTCGAGTTCTCGCCGGCCTTCTTCGAACGCTTCGGCCTGACCGGCCTGCGCCGGCTGGTCCAGCGCTACATGTTTCTGTTCATCGCCCTGGGCGTGCTGCTGCCCAGCATGCACCAGAGCTCGCTCGGCACGCTGCTGCTGGTCATGGAATCCCAGCTGTCACCCCTGTGGTACAGCCTTTGGCTGCCGCTGCTGTTCGTCATCTCGGCGCTGGCCATGGGCTATGCGATCGTCGCCTTCGAGGCGACCGTGGTGTCCGAGACCTTCGACACGCCCTCCGAGCACCATCTGCTGTCCAGGCTGTCGATCGTCGTCGGCTGCGTTCTGGTGGCCTTCATGGCGATCCGTTGGATCGACCTGCTCGACCGCGGCGTGCTCGCGCTCGCCCTTGCCGGCGATTTGGACGCCTGGATGTTCTGGATCGAGAACGGGCTCTTCGCCTGTGCCATCCTGGCCTTCCTGCTGCCGGCCGGTCGGGCGTCGAAACGCGTGACCTTCTTGGGCGCCGCCGCCCTGTTGCTGGGCGGCTCGCTGTACCGGCTCAACGCCTATCTGATCGCTTACGATCCCCCGGGCAACTGGACCTACTTCCCCTCGGTGCCGGAGCTGATGGTGACGATCGGCGTCTTCGCCCTGGAAGTCCTGCTCTACCTGATCTTCGTCAAGACCCTACCGGTACTTGCGGCCCACGCCTCGGCGCCGGCCGCCAAGGCCCAACCTGCCGAATAGGAGCCGTCCCGTGGCACGTATCACCATCGATCCGATCACCCGCATCGAAGGTCACCTGCGGATCGACTGCGAGGTCGATCAAGGGCAGGTCGGCAAGGCCTGGTCGTCCGGCACCATGTGGCGCGGCATCGAGCTGATCCTCAAGGATCGCGACCCGCGCGACGCCTGGATCTATGCCCAGCGGATCTGCGGCGTCTGCACAACCGTGCATGCCGTGACCTCGGTCCGGGCGGTCGAGAACGCGCTCGATCTGCCGGTCCCGCTGAACGCTCAATACATCCGCAACCTGATCGTCGCCGCCCACGGCATCCACGATCACATCGTGCATTTCTACCACTTGGCCGCTCTCGACTGGGTCGACATCGTCTCGGCGCTGAGCGGCGATCCCAAGTCGACGGCCAAGCTCGGGGCACAGCTCTCGGACTACAAGGGCAACAGCGAGCCGGAGATCCGGGCGGTGCGCGACCGGCTCGCGAAGTTCGTCGACAGCGGCCAGCTCGGCGTCTTTGCCTCGGGCTATTGGGGTCACCCGGCGATGAAGCTGCCGCCGGACGTCAACCTGCTGGCGGCGACCCACTACATGCAGGCGCTGGAAGTGCAGCGCGCCTGCAACCAGATCGTCACCATTCTGGGATCGAAGTCGCCGCACATCCAGAACCTGGCCGTCGGCGGCGTGGCGAACCCGATCAATCCGGAGAGCCAGTCGACCCTGACCCTGGAGCGCTTGTACGCCATCAAGGCGCTGATCGACCAGGTCGGCGACTTCGTCAACAACGCCATGATGACCGACACCGCGGCGGTCGGCGCGCTCTACGCCGATTGGACCGGGTATGGCGCCGGTGTCACCAACTACCTGTCGGTTCCCGATCTGCCGCTGGACGAGATGGGCGAGCAGTTCGAACTGCCCGGCGGCTTCATCCCGAATGCCGACGTCGACGCCTTCAAGCCGATCACCAGCTACAAGGACGACTACTTCCGGGACGGGGTGAAGGAGGCGGTCAAGCACTCCTGGTACGACTATTCGAACGGCGGCGCCGCGTTGCATCCCTTCGACGGCGAGACCAGCCCGAACTACACCGACTTCCAGGACGACGGAAAGTACTCCTGGATCAAGGCGCCGACCTTCCACGACGAGCGCGCCCAGGTCGGGCCGCTGGCGCATGTGCTTTCCATGTACGTCGCCGGGCACGAGCCGACCCGGCGACACCTCGGCAGGCTGCTGGACGTCGCCGGCAAGCTCGCCGGCAGCGAGATCCCACTCTCGGCGCTGCACTCGACGATCGGAAGAATTGCCGCGCGCACGGTCCGCTGCGCGGTGCTGCTCGAATCCCTGAACAACCAGTGGCAGCTGTTGATGGAGAACATCGGCAAGGGGGATTTCACCACCTTCAACCGGCCGGAGTTTCCCAAGGGTGAGGTGCGCGGCTTCGGCTATCACGAGGCGCCGCGCGGCGTGCTGTCCCATTGGACGGTGATCGAGAACGGCAAGATCAAGAACTACCAGGCGGTGGTCCCCTCGACCTGGAACGCCGGGCCGCGCGACGACCAGGACCGGCCGGGGCCCTACGAGGCCTCGCTGCTCGGCAACCCGGTCGCCGACCCCGAGCTGCCGCTCGAGGTGCTGCGCACGGTGCACTCCTTCGATCCCTGCATCGCCTGCGCGATCCACATGGCCGATGCGGACAAGAGGCCGATCGTCCAGGTCAAGGCCTTCTGAGGGGGCGGGAGATGAGCATCCTGGTCCTGGGTCTCGGCAACTTGCTGCTGTCCGACGAAGGCGTCGGAGTGCGGGTCGCCGAGGCGCTTATCACGGGCGGGCGGCTGCCGCCCGACGTCGAGGTGGTCGACGGCGGCACCTCGGGCATGGAGCTGCTGGAGATCATGATGGGGCGGAGCTTGATCGTCGTCGCCGACGCCATCAGCTCGGAACGGCACCGGCCCGGAGAGATCATCCGGCTCGACGGCGCCGAGCTCGACCGCTTCTTTCGCCAGCGCATGTCGCCGCACCAGATCGGTCTGACCGACGTGCTGGCGGCGCTCGAGCTCATGGACGCGGCACCCGATCGCCTGGTGCTGTTCGGCGTCGTGCCGCAGAGCCTTGAACTGGGTCTCGAGCTGACGCCGCCGGTCGCCGCGGCGCGCGACCGCTTGGTCGCGGCGATCGAGGCGGAGGTGGCGACCGGGCGTGCCGTCGCGCCCGCGGCGGCATGAGGGGCGGCGCATGTGCATTGCCATCCCCCGCGAGGTCTTGAGCGTCGACGGCCTGACCGCCGAGGTCGCGACGGAGCAGGGTTCGAGCACCATCCTGCTGACCTTGCTGTCCGAACCGGTGGCGGTGGGCGATTACGTCACGCTGCAGGCCGGACGCTATGCGATCGGCCGTATGAATGCTGCGGAGGCCCGCATCCGCCTCAACCTCTTCGCCGAACTGACGGAACTCATCCAGCCCGAGAAGGGACCCGCCCCATGAACCCATTCGAGGATGATGTCGGCATCGCAAAGCTCGAAAAACGGCTCGGGCTTCTGCTGCGGCAGTTCAAGACCCTCGCTCCGGGTATGACCGATCTGCCGCTCTACAACCACAATGTCGGCATCGAAGCGGTCGATTTCATGCCCTTCGGCGGCATGGGTTTCGGTGCCCTGGTGACGCCGTGGTTCATCAACGCCGTCTTCTTGCCGCTGGAGCCCGTCTCATACAATCCCGATCAGGTCGGCAAGACCGCGACCGTCGAGTTGCCGGCCGGCCAGCGCGGTTTCACGCTCGGCGGTGACGAGCCGGTCGGACTCTATTGGTCCCACTGCATCATGTCGCCGCTGACTCAAATCGTGTCGCATGATGCTGCGCTCGTCTTGGCCCGAGCAAGACTGGCCGAGCTTCTGACCCGGCCCGAGGCGGATGAAGGAACGGAAGCGCGGCCGATCGTCCGATCTCGCCGCGATCTGCTGATCAGCAACTTGGAAGAGCCTGCGCTTGGCTGAAAAGCCGCTGCGATCGCGGACCGGGCCCCCGCTTCGAGACCGCTGCCATACCAAGCAGTGTGTTTGACCCACAAGCCTGGACCGGGCTCTTGCCGAAGCGAAGCTCGACCGGTGGCAGGGAGCGCCTTCTCAGCGGCTTTGGACGGGTGGATTTGACCCCACCCGGGCATAGGTTACGACCACAAGAGCTCCCGCTACCGTGGTTGGACAGCGTTCGCGAGTTGATCGAGTCCCGCCTTTAGCTTCGACCGTGTGCAGGCGATGTTGACCCTGGCAAATCCGGCGCCTTCCTCGCCAAACGCCTGACCACGCGTGACCGCCCACTTGGCCTCCTTGCGCAGGAACGCCGCTAGGTCATCGGGCTGAAGACCCATTCTCCTGAAATCCAGCCACAGCAAGAAGGTTCCCTCCGGTTCGATCAGGTCGACACCGGCGATGCTGTCCAGGTGATCTCTGACCAGAACTACGTTGCCCTCCAGGTAGGCCAGAACGTCCTCCAGCCAGCGCTTTCCTTTCGTGAACGCGGCTTCCATGGCCACGTTGGCAAATGCGTTGTTCTTGTTGACCGTCAGACGGCTGTTCTCGACCTGAAAGGCCTTGCGCTTCAGATCATCGGTAACGACGGTGAAGGCCGAGCAGCAGGAGGCGATGTTGAAGGTTTTTGCCGGCGACAGACAGGTGATGCAATTGTCCGAGTACGCCGTCCCGAGCGACGCGAAAGGCGTGTATCTGCCACCGGAGAAAACAAGATCGCCGTGCATTTCGTCAGTGACGACCAGGACGTCGTGACGGGCGCAAATGTCTCCGAGCGCGCGCAGCTCCTGCTCCGTCCAGACGCGGCCGACAGGATTATGGGGATTGCACAGGTAGATCATCTTGGTGCGCGGGTCAGAGGCCTTTAGCTCCAGGTCCTCGAAATCCATCACGTAGCGACCGTTCCTGAGCACCAAGGGATTGGACACGAGCGCGCGTTTGTTCTCGCGGAGGATGTCGAAGAAATCAAAGAAGACGGGTGGTTGAACGATCACTCCATCCCCTTCGTCCGTGAACAGCGACGCCGCAATGGCCAGGGCATTCAGAATATTCGGTGCGCGAAGCACATGATTGGTGTCTACGTGCCAGCCATGACGCTCTTTCAGCCAGGCCGTCAGGGCCGGTAGCAAACCATCCGGCAAGGTTTCGTAGCCAAAGACGCCGTGGTCGAGCCTTCTTTGCAGCGCCTCGAGGACACAGGGCGGCGCTCTGAAATCCATGTCCGCCACGCCGGCGGCAAACAAGTCAGCTCCATCTGGGCCCAGGACGATTGGATGAACCTTCAGCGCGGGGACCTCGCGCCGGTCGATGTCCTCGTCGAACGCGTTCGGTTCCCGGCCGCGGTCCTTCAAGCTGTGCCCCCAGGGCCGATGAAATCGACCTCAGCGCTTCTCATTCCAAATCCGTCGCGATCTGAAAGACGCAGTCGCCACGCGCCACCCGGCCCGGCGCACGCTTGCACAGGACCATTCCGTCGAGCTGAGAACGCACGATCGTCGCTTCGCGCCAGGGTTCCTCGGGATGGTGGATGGCGCCCGTGGCATCACCGCTCTCGACCTCGTCGCCAAGCTCCTTGAACGGCTCGAACACGCCAAAGTCGTAGGCATAGACCGAACCTTGAACCCGAAGCTCGCGGGTGCCATTGGCGGCATCCGCTTGGTAGTTCGGCAGCATGCCAAGGAAATGCAGAACGCGCTTGACGCCCCGTTCCGTCAGCGCCAGGACCCAGGGGGTGACGGCGCCACCGCCGCCAAGTTCAGCCATCAGTGAGATAACGCCCTTGCGCGAGGCCGCAGCCATGGAGGTTCGGTTGGTTGTCTGGCGGCCCCCACTCTTGAAGACCCAGGCATAGGGCGCGTCGAAAGCCTGCTGAAGCTCGACCAGCGTCTGCGCTTCCGCCGCCGTGACGCCGCGCCCCCGGAGCAGCGTCGGCGCATAGACCAATGAGGACCCGCCGGAATGAAGGTCGAGGCAGTAGTCGCACATCGGCATCAGCACCTCTTCGATGTAGTGGGCGATGGCCTGGGTGGGCGTGCCCAGCGGGTCACCTGGAAAGCTACGGTTGAGGTTGCCGTCGTCGATCGGCGAGGTGCGCAGGCCAGCCTCTGCCGCCGGGTAGTTGGCCATGGTCAGGATGAGGAGGCGGCCACGGATATCGGTGGGCTCCAGTTCGCTGCAGAGCTTCGTCAGCGCAATCTGGCCCTCGTACTCGTCACCATGATTGCCGGACATCAGAAGAACCGTCGGGCCATCGCCATTCCTGATCGTGACCATAGGAACTGGGATCCAGCCATAAGCGCTGCGATGGACCGAGTGAGGCAGTCGCAGGAAACCGGTGTGCTTCCCGTCGCTGTCAAAATCGACCTCCGATGTGATCAAGGATCCTGACATTCCCCGAACACCACATGACCCCGCAGCTCTTTCAACGCCGGT
Organism: Kiloniellales bacterium; assembly: GCA_030066685.1. Lineage (NCBI taxonomy): Bacteria > Pseudomonadati > Pseudomonadota > Alphaproteobacteria > Rhodospirillales > Kiloniellales bacterium. The sequence continues at coordinate 68,072 of JASJBF010000020.1, forward strand.
CTCATAGCAGAGAACAGCCGCGAGCCCAACGTCGTCTCTCGGCTTTTGGCCGTCCTGACGTCTGCCGAGATCCAACCTCCGCTCCATCCCCGCAGCCGGGCGTTGCTGGCGAATTGGCCGCTTTCCTGCGGCTCTTTCACCTTCGCATCAAAGGTCGGACGGGAGGAGCAAGGCAGGTCCGGGGCAGCTCCTGATTCATCGGCGACTCAGCCAGGCGATCCAAGACACGGACGACGCGGCTGCGCGGCAGTGACGTGTCGACCTGTGGCTCGATCAAACTGCGCTCAATTGGACTCAATTGAGCGCAGATAATTTGATCTCTTCCATATAGATAGAGCAGCTTATCTGCGTTCGAATGAACGCAGGCTGCTCTAGGCCTCGGGGCGAAAGATGAGAGCGAGACCGTTGATACAGTAGCGGAGACCGGTGGGGGCTGGTCCATCCTCGAAGACGTGACCGAGATGGCCGAGACAGCGGGCGCAGTGGATTTCGGTGCGTGGCAGGATCAAACGGAAATCCAAACTCGTGGCAACGTGAGTTTCGTTGATCGGAGCCCAGAAGCTCGGCCAGCCCGTCCCACTGTCGTACTTTGTCTTGCTCGAAAAGAGCGGCAGCTCGCAGCCGGCACAATGAAATGTCCCACTGCGCTTTTCGTCGTTGAGTGAGCTGCTGTACGCGGGTTCGGTCCCCTCCTCGCGAAGGATATGGAACTGATCGGCTGTGAGGCGACCCTCCCAATCGCGCTTCGAGAGCGCCCGCCACTTGTCGACGTCCGCCAGGGACGAGACGGCGGCCCTGGCAACCTGGCTAAAGGCGAGCGGCAAGGTCAGCAAGCCGAACGCGCCGCCGCCGGTGGTGCCGAGCAGCTGGCGAAAGAAGGTGCGGCGAGACAGTCTCATTTGCCCTACTTCTTGGTCAATCTCAGGTTGGCGAGCAAGAAGACACAACAAGAGTATGGCGAATGTCAGCGCTAGGCGAAAGGTGGAAGGCTGCTGGGCCCCCGATTCTGAAACTCGCAGGAGCGAATTGCGGAATCGAAGGGACACTTTATTCTTGAATCTAGGATGATTCAGCTTCCAAAGTCCGGCATGTGAAATCTGCCAGACCTTGAATCCATCACACTAGGCGACTGCCACTGTCCGTCAGTGCTTCAAGGCTATTTCGCCAGCAAGACTCCGGGTCCCGGGACCCTCTTGCCACCGCGGCTTCTTTATCTCGGCTCGAACACGGGCTCTAAGCCTGCCGACAGGACCGCGGCGAAGAGGTGGCGCTGAGGGGACCGGCGATCGACGCGGCCATTCTCACCGTTTGGACTCCCACTGCTAGCTCGCTTGGGACCTTTCGCGCGCGACTCCATCGGGAACGAGACCTGGGCTGCCGACAGCCGCGAAATAGGGCCGCTGGAGCCTGCTGCAATGGTGCCGTGATTGACCAGAATCAATGAAGGCCTCGCGTTGTCGGTACATGCTTCACGACAAGAAACCGAAAAGCGTGGCAGAATCATCGCGCTGCGGAGGAGGCAGATTTGGTGGCTCCTTGCAAAGCTCTAGGTGCTGGTCCTATTCGAGATGCCCGATAGCCGGAGAGCCCTGTTGCTGCTGTCCGGTGTTGGAAAGGGCCAGCTCTGACGTGCCTTGGGAGGCCAGCTAAGTCGTCTTGTCTGTTGATTGAGAGGGGCCAAAGGAGGAGGAAAAATGCTTCGAAGACTAAGGCCCGTGCTCATCGCTGGCTCGGTTCTTCTTGTTGCTTTCGCGAGTTCGGTGAACGCAGACCTGGCTGACGACAAGCCTGCGGACGTTGTCATGTATCGGCAGCTGCTTATGAAATCGCTGGACGTTCACATGGCTGGGATCGCTGTCCTGGTCGAGAACAAGGTCGACTATTGGGGGCACGCGAGAGCGCATGCAGAAGCCATCGAAGGCATCAGCCGTGATATGCCGATGGTCTTTCCTCATTGGACGGGCCCCGAGGCGACCGAGACCCTTGCGCTGTCAACGGTCTGGAAGGACTGGCAGGTGTTTCGGTCCTCCTCGTCGGAACTGACCCAGCAAGCGGCTCTTCTCGTCGAGGCGACGGGCTCGATCGACAGGCGAGCCATCCAGCTTCAGTATCAGAAGGTTCGAGAAGCCTGCGATGGCTGTCACGAAGCATTCATGAAGCCGGATTGACCGTCGCGTCGCAGGATTCGGTCTCTACTGATCGCTGACTGGCCATACTCTGTCGATCGAGACAGGCCGCGTGGCTGTCTCGCAAAGCTCGGCCATTGAAAGAGCTCCGCTTTCCGAACTCGCACACTGCGGCGAAGGGCATCCGCTCGGGTTCGACGATGCCGAAGCGTCACGAGCGATTCTTGCGGCGAAGTCCGCAGGGTTCATGACATCTTGTCATGCCGCTCACTTCTTTGTGAATTCAGTGGCTCATCCGGTCTGGCGGCCAAAGTCATCTGCCAAATTGGCAGAGTTTGCAAGTGACCGGGACCCCGGCGAATTCCATGCAATCGAAATTTGTGCCCTTATCTCAGAGATTTGAGATGAGGTTCCGAAATCTGGCCCGAATCTTGCTTCGCTTCCTAGTAGTACGGCCGCGAAATCGGGCCGAATGGCGGAGGCGAACGCTGCAGGGAGGAACTTCGATCTCATGGAAGGGCTGGCGGGCCAGAGTCTTGGCTGACGGTTCTGTTCTTTTGTGAGCGGAGGTCTTTGGGTCTTCCCCAAGTGAACCGCAAGACGATCCTCCGCCCTGTTCGGCAGGCGGCCGCAAGAAAGGCCGACGCTCAACAGGAGAGGACGGATATGAAAGCACCAATCAAGCGTTTGAAGGAGGTCGCAGGCGCTGCGGCTCTGCTGGGGCTCGTGTTTGTGATCCCGCAGACGGCCGCAGCCCAACAAGCGATGGGTGGCCAATATCGCCAGCAGGCTCAGCCGCAGCAGCCGCAAGCCGGTTATGGGCAGTGGGGCATGCGCGGCATGTACGGCATGCCCGGCTGGGGCCAGCAGGGCATGTATGGCATGCCCGGGATGCGCGGCATGTACGGCATGCCCGGCTGGGGCCAGCAGGGCATGTATGGCATGCCCGGCATGTACGGCATGCGAGGCATGTACGGTATGTATGGCATGCCGGGAATGACCGGCATGTACGGCATGCCCGGGATGTACGGCATGCCGGGAATGCAAGGCATGTATGGCATGCCCGGTATGCAAGGCATGTACGGGATGCCGGGAATGACCGGCATGTATGGCATGCCTGGAATGACCGGTATGTATGGGATGCCGGGAATGACGGGCATGGCCGGCCTTCCTGCCGCTCCTGGCACGGCTGGGTTCTTCACCGTTGGGCCGGGCGGAGTGATTACGCTTTATCCGACTGGATCGGTCGCCTTCTACCCTGGAATGGCTGGAATGCCCGGGATGCAAGGCATGCCCGGTATGGCCGGCATGCAAGGCATGCCCGGGATGACCGGAATGCAGGGCATGCCAGGCATGGCCGGAATGCAAGGCATGCCCGGAATGACCGGGATGCAAGGCATGGCAGGTGCCGAAGAGGAGGCCGCCCAGAAGACTGAAACGCAGCCTGAGAAGAAGAACTAGGCGTTCAGGTTCCAGATTGGTGGGCGTCTGAGCGCGCCCACCAAGTGGACTGCAGAGTCCGGACCGGAGCAAGGCGGCATCAAAGACGCGGTTCCGGGCAACGCGAGTTCTTCGGAGCGCAGCGTGCGAGGAATGCTCACAAGAAACATGCATACACCGAGCTAGGGAGGCTCGGAGATCGGTCTGGCAGTCTTCCCAATCGGTTGCGAGGGCGGCAGCAGATCATTCCAGCATCGGGTCCGTAGCCAGGTAGATCCGGTTCGATGCGACAACAACGAGTCAGCGGGAGAGGTAGCTGATGCGGAACAGGCTAGGAAGACTCTGGAGGTGTATCGGCCTCGCGACGGTGTTTGGCGCGCTGGTTGTTGCGTCTCAGCCGTCAGCGGCCCAGCAAGGCATGCGCGGCATGTACGGCATGCCCGCTATGTCCGGCTGGGGCCAGCAAGGCATGTACGGCATGCCCGCCATGCAGGGCATGTATGGCATGCCCGGCATGTACGGCATGTATGGCATGCCCGGCTGGGGTCAGCAGGGCATGTACGGGATGCCCGGCATGTATGGCATGTACGGCATGCCCGCTATGTCCGGCTGGGGCCAGCAGGGCATGTATGGGATGCCCGGCATGTATGGCATGTACGGCATGCCCGGGATGGCCGGCATGCGAGGTATGTATGGCATGTACGGCATGCCCGGTATGTCCGGCTGGGGTCAGCAGGGCATGTACGGGATGCCCGGCATGTATGGCATGTACGGCATGCCCGCTATGTCCGGCTGGGGCCAGCAAGGCATGTATGGCATGCCCGGCATGTACGGCATGTACGGCATGCCCGGGATGACCGGCATGCGAGGTATGTATGGCATGTACGGCATGCCCGGTATGTCCGGCTGGGGTCAGCAGGGCATGTACGGCATGCCCGGCATGTATGGGATGCCCGGGATGCAAGGCATGTATGGCATGCCCGGGATGACCGGCATGCAAGGCATGTATGGCATGTACGGCATGCCTGGGATGTCCGGCTGGGGCCAGCAGGGCATGCGCGGCATGTATGGCATGTACGGCATGCCCGGAATGACCGGCATGTACGGGATGCCCGGAATGTTCGGCATGTACGGGATGCCCGGGATGTTCGGCATGTACGGGATGCCCGGCATGTACGGCATGCCCGGAATGACCGGCATGTATGGCATGCCCGGGATGTACGGCATGTACGGCATGCCCGGCATGCAAGGCATGTACGGGATGCCTGGGATGACCGGCATGTACGGGATGCCCGGGATGTACGGCATGTATGGGATGCCCGGCATGCAAGGCATGTACGGGATGCCCGGGATGTACGGCATGTATGGCATGCCAGCGATGGCCGCTTGGGGTCAGCCCGGGATGACCGGCATGTACGGCATGCCCGGAATGACCGGTATGCCGGGCATGGGCGGCATGTCGGGTCGGAGTTGGGAGCCTCCCAGCCAGCAGCAATAGCGGAGACCCCCAAAGCGCGATCGGGGGCGGCGCGGACTGGTCGGCGCCCCCGATCGAGATTTCCGTCCGAGATCAGATGGATCGGTCGAGACGAGAGGCCAGCAACGGTCGCCAGGGAAAGCGAACAGAGCCGTGCAGAACAGATCGGATCACAGGAATCGAGGGACTGCCACGTCGGAACCCGCAGTTGCGAGCGAAGAGGCTGGCTGGAGGAGGAACGAAAGGCTGAGCCTACTTGTCCTTGTCGGTGTGCTTTGCGCAGGCGTCGTGGGCGGTGCCGTCTTCTGGAAGAGCCGAACCTTCGCTGACGGACGAAGCGGCATGACCGTGGTGCATTCCGAAGGCGACACATCCGAGGTGCTCAGCGCATCCGCGTCGGGATCATCACGTGCTGTGGAACACGCCCCGATCGCGGCAGTACCGGTCCCGGTTGGACAGGTCGACGGCCAGAACCCGAATCTGGACGGACCGCGAGCGACGGCAAATGGCCGGGCCCACGTCGACATGGTACGGAGCAGACAAGCGGTCATGGACCAGCCGTCACTCGAGCGCCTGCAGATCGCCCAGGCCGTGGAGCAACAACCCGCAACAGATGCAGGTATCGAAGCGCGCTCCGAGACGACTCCGGCACAAGCCGACGAAACGGCTGTGGCAGACGAAGAGTCAAACGAGAGCGCGGCGCCGGCTTGGATTGCCGGCCTCGAACCGGACCAAAGACCAGCAGAGGCTCCTGTCATTCGGCAAATGTCGAAGGACGGCGGCTGGTACACCAGGGCTTTGACCGGGACGACGCGTCCCTACCCGGAAAGCTTCGAGTTTCTGGAAGATCAAGAGGCCTGGTACACGCCCTTTTCACGGCCAGGTATGACCGGACCCTACGATCTTCGAGGCTGGCATAGTCTCCAGGCCCCGGCGGAGGGCAGCTGACATGGCGAAGTCGCCACGCTTCCGATGTCCTGAACCCAGGAGATGCACCGTGTCGAAATCCACACAGCGGAGCGCCCTAAGGGTGTTGACCTTGGTTGCCGGCCTAGTGACCGCAACGGCGGCGGCTGCTCAGGAGCCGGCGCCTCTCGGCATGACCGGGACAGAACAGGGCTACACCAAGGGCACAATCCTCGGCGTTCAAGGCTACTACGAGGTCACGCCGAGCGGCGCCATCGTGCTCTATCCGGCAACGCCGGTGACGGCTCCGGGCGTCATGCACACGATCCTGGGCATGTTCGGTGGGACAAGCCTGGTCGGACGGCGTGGCTACTTTCAGATCACGCCAAATGGCGAAATGTATCTCTACTTTCCTCCGGGTGCACAGTGGCCCGGCGCCGCTGGGACATATGTGATGCCAGGTATGCCGGGTCAGACGGGAACGGCGATGACCAGGTAGCGAGGCTGGCCCTGGACTCAGTGGCGTGGATCGGGGTCTTTGGGCAAGCCGAGCGGTGCGCCATCGAACGTTTGGATCAAGTGAACGCAAACATGGGCAACAGGGATGCAAAAGAACGGTTTTGGAATGGTGAGTTGGACTCGCCGTCTCGTTGGGCTCGCTTTGCTGGTTCTTGTAGCTGGGGCGGCGGCTGGCGAACCTGCTGGGGTGCGATCCGGCTATGAGGCTGCGCGATGGCATCCGCTTCATTTCAAGCCGGCCATCGAGACGGCGACGGACGAGCAATGCCTGGCCTGCCATCAGGACATCCTCGACCGGAGGGTGCTGGCTCGCTCACTCGCCGGTGTCGAAACCGCCGAGGCCTTGGCGTGGTACCAGACGCTGGACACCTACGAGGGCGCCCAGGACACCCTTCACCGGCGTCACATCGTCACGCCCTTTGCCAGCAAGGTCATGAACCTCAGCTGCAACTTCTGCCATCAGGGCAGCGATCCCAGGGAGGAGGCACCAGGGTCGTCGGCGACGGCCGTGGCCGTTGGCAGCGACAGCGGCTTCACGTTGCGAAAGATGGTGAACCCCTCGGAGACCTGCTTGCTGTGCCATGGGAGATTCACTTACGAGCTCATGGACGGGGTCGAGGGGCCCTGGCATGAGGTCCGCCAGGACTTCGAGGACGAAGAAACGCAGAACGGCTGCCTGACATGCCATGAAGAGTTGTTTCGTACCGTCCGCCACGGCGTGAACTACCTTCGACCCCAGGCAATTGAAGACCTGGCCAAGTCGAGCTCGGACGTTTGCCTCGGCTGTCACGGCGGCCGCGCCTGGTTCCGCAATTCCTATCCCTATCCCCGACATCCCTGGCCGGATATGCCGGAGGAAGTGCCGGAATGGGCGAAGAACCGGCCAACGGAGTCGAAGGCCCGGTTCCTGGTGGGGGTGGAGACGCAGTGAAAAGTTCCGCTCGAATCCGCCGGACTGGATCCCACAAGCACAAAGGCAAGAGCGATGAGGCATAGCGCTGATCTCGAAAACCTGAAATCCGCCTTGAATTTGACTCGCCGCCGCTTCCTGGAGTTGAGCGCCGGGGGAACGGCTGCCGGTCTGGTCGGGCTCGGCGCGCACAAGGAGGCAAAGGGCTTCGCCTACGAACCGTATTACACGGACGATCAACTCACGACGGTCGTGACGAGCTGTGCGCACAACTGCGGGTCTCGCCACATGCTGGTCGCGCACAAGAAAGGCGATGTCATCGTTCGCCTCTCGACGGACGACGGATCCTATCAGGGCGACGCCTATGGAACGGACACCGAGGAGCTGCCGCAGGTCCGCGCCTGTCTGAGAGGACGTGCGTACCGCTCGCGCATCTACTCGCCGGAACGGCTGCTCTACCCGATGATCCGCGTCGGGGCACGGGGCGAGGGACGCTTCAAGCGCGCCTCCTGGGACTACACGCTCGACTTCCTGGCCGAGAAGATGGTCGAGCTCAAACAGCGCTATGGTCCGACGGCGATCCTCGACCAGAGCTATGCTGGGTCATCCTGGGGGGTCTTGCACAAGTCGGATCAGATCGAAGGCCTCCTGGGGCGGTTCCTGGGCATATTCGGCTGTCGCACCGTTTCCTGGTCGGTGCCGTCCTATCAGGGCACGACCTTCAGTTCGCTGACCACCTTCGGGACGATCGAGGACGGCAACGAGGACGATGCCTTCGCGCACTCCAAGTTGATCATCATGTGGGGCTGGAACCCGGCCTACACCTTCCACGGTGGAAACACTTTCTACTACATGCGCCTGGCCAAGCAGCGCGGCTGCAAGTTCGTTCTCGTCGACCCGCAGTATACGGACTCGGCCGCCGCCTACGACGCCTGGTGGATCCCCATAAAGCCGGCGACCGACGGCGCCATGATGGCGGCCATGGCCCACTACATCTTTGCGACGGGCATGCACGATCAGGACTTCATCGACAAGTTCTGCCTGGGCATGGACGAGAGAACGATGCCCCCCTGGGCCGGACACCTGGAGAACTTCAAGGACTACATTCTCGGCAAGTATGACGGGCAGCCCAAGACGCCCGAGTGGGCCGAGCCGATCTGCGGCGTGAAGGCCGAGGACATCAAGAAGCTCGCCCACATGTATGCCTCGACCAAGCCTGCAGCCCTGAAGGCATCTTGGGCCCCGGGCCGCAACGCCTATGGCGAGCAGTACAACCGGATGGCCGCGGCGCTCCAGTCCATGACCGGCAACGTCGGCGTTCTCGGCGGCTCTTCAGAGGGGGTCGGCAAGGCCTGGCATTCGGAAGCCGTGGCCGGACCCTACGACGAGTTCCGCAACGTCCACGCCGCGGCAATCAAGTCGGATGCCTGGGCACATTGCGTGCTGAACTATCCGGACGTGCGGCGTGAGGACATTGGGCTCTGGCCCAAGCCGGGAACGCCCTACGACGGCGTGATTCCGAACATAAAGGCGATCTGGTGGCATGGATCGGACTGGTTCAACCAGCTGCCGAACATCAACAAGCAGATCGAGGCGATCAACAGGCTGGAGCTGGTCGTCTGCCAGGATTCGACGATCACGCCCTCAGGCCTTTGGGCAGACGTTTTGCTGCCCGCGGCAACGCACTTCGAGCGCCACGACGTCGCACTGCCCTGGTACAAGGGACACTACTACATCCACCGCCCCAAGGTGATCGAGCCCCTGGGGGAAAGCAAAACCGATCTCCAGATCTTCACCGAACTCGCCTACCGGCTCGGCTTCGGACCGGTTTTCAACCCGAAGGCGCCACGCGACTACTTCCAGGACGACAACGCCGTCGACGAAGCTTATCTCCGGGAGTGGTGGGAAAACCGGGTGATGCATCACCAGGGCGTCAAGATGCCCTGGGAGGAGTTCAAGCAGCGGGGCATCTACAAGTTCAAGCTGCCGCGCCCCCATGTGGCCTTTCAGGACAATGTCGAGAAGGGAGTCCCGTTTCAGACTCCGTCCGGGAAGATCGAGATCTTCTCGACCAAGCTGGCGAGCATCCCAGACTGGACTCAGACGCAGTTCGGCTACCCGATTCCCTACATCCCCAAGTGGGTCGAACCTTGGGAGTCGCTCAACAGCCCCAAGACGAAGGACTATCCCTTCCACATGGTGACACCGCATCCGCGCTGGCGGACGCACTCGATCTTCAACAACATCCCCTGGCTCAGGGAGACCTACGAGCAGGAGGTGACGATCAATGCCTCCGACGCGCAGCGCCTCGGGATCAGGACGGGGGACAGCGTCTACGTCTGGAATGATCGCGGGGCGACCGTGGCGCCGGCCTACGTCACCGAGCGCTGCATGCCGGGCGTTGTCGTCCTCTACGAGGGCGCGTGGATGGATCGGGACGAACGGGGCGTCGATCGTTCCGGCAATCCGGATTTCCTGACGCTCGATGCGCCAAGTCCGGCCGGCGCCTTCGCCTACAACACCATTCTGGTCAACATCCAGAAGACCGACGCCGAGCATCGACCCGGTTGGGACAAGCTGGCGACCGCGCGGAGCCACGTGTTCCGGCGCGATTACTAGTTGCTCGCTCAAGGAGGGCTGAAATGGCCGCTGAGAAGGACAAGTCTCGGATCAAGGAAGCGATCAAACGCGTCAAGCGAGAGGTCTATGAGCCGGTCGTCCCTGACATGCAGCTGGGTTTCATCCATCACAACGTCGACTGCATCGGCTGCCGGGCGTGCGAGATCGCCTGCAAGGACAAGAACGGCCTGCCGCCGGGTCCGCGCTTCCGTCGCGTTCAATACATCGAAGGCGGCACCTTTCCGGAGGTCTTTGCCTACAAGGTCAACATGTCCTGCAACCACTGCAGCGAGCCCGCCTGCCTGCCGGTCTGCCCGACCGGCGCGATCTGGAAGCGCAAGACGGACGGGATCGTGGACATCGATTCAACGCTCTGCATCGGCTGCCGGCGTTGCGAGGCGGCCTGTCCCTACGGCGCCCCGCAGTACGATCCAGAGGACCAGATCGTCAAGAAATGCAATATGTGCGTCGATGAAATCGATGCCGGGCGCAAGCCCTACTGCGTCATGGCCTGCATGATGCGGGTCCTGGACATCGGCCCGATCGACGGGCTGGTCGATGGCAGCTATGAGACAAAGGCTCGGGGCCCCGACGAAGGCGTCGTTCGACAAGTCAAGAACATGGCCGATCCGGAGCTCACGAACCCGTCGATCGTCTTCATCCCGCATAGCAAGGGGTCGGTGGAGAGCTAGGAGGTCGGCATGGATCGGGCCCATCGAAACACGAATGCCGGTGGCTTTTTGGCTGAGTTCCGGGAGGCGGTGGCGGAAGACCTTCGGCTCTTGGCGTGTCTCCACGATGCCGAACCGGATGCGGACGGCCTGGAGCAATTGCGTGCCCAGGCGTTTCAGGACTGCCTGGGTCTCAAGCTGATGTCCCCGATCGGCCAGGAGGGGCTCGAGATCTTCGACGCCGCGCTTCAAGCGCTGCCGGAACCGATCAGCTGTGATCTGCTTGATGCCCTCGCGGCCGAGTACGCCAACATCTACCTGACCTACGCCTACAGGGCCTCGCCCTGCGAGTCCGTGTGGTTTGACGATGATGGCCTGGAGCGACAGGAGCCGATGTTCCAGGTACGCGAATGGTACCGCAAGCACCAGACTGCCACGTCCGACCCCAGAAAGCGGCCGGACGATCATCTCGTCTTTCAACTGCTCTTCGTCGCTCGGCTGATCGATCAGGCCGAGGGCGAAGGCGGACTTCGGGATGCTTGTCGTTTCCTGGACGACCACCTCCTGAGGTGGCTCGGCCAGTTCTGCGGCCGCGCCGCTTCCCGCTGCCAGTCGGGATACTTCGCGGGACTGCTGCTGGTCACCGGAGCCTATGTGGACGAATTGCGAGACCTCTTGGCAAGGGCCCTCGACGCGCCGCGACCGAAGACGGAGAACGTCAAGGAGCGTCGGAGTTCCAGACCCGCGGCCTTTGACCGAGACGCGCCCGCCTTCGTCCCTGGGACAGGGCCGGGTTGGTGATCAGACGCAGATGAAGCGGATGCACCTCTCGATGGACGGCCGGAACCGCGGCGAGAGGTCGTCAAGACCATGACGCGGTCTGTCGACACGGCAACCCGGCTGGAGCAAGGGCCGACGTTCCACGGCGACCGTTGTGTGCATGGCTTTGCCCCCGCCGCGACGTGTCGGGCCTGCATCGAAGCCTGCCCACGTGACGCCTGGATCCTCGATGAGTCCGCCCTGAGCCTAGATTTGGATTCTTGCGACGGCTGCGGACTTTGCCAGGCGGCCTGCCCTGAAGCGGCGATCGAGATCGACGCCAAGCCGAGCCTGCGGCAGGACCTCGAGGAAGTGGTGGCCTTTGCCAGCTGTGAAAAGGCGGGAATCCCCGCCCAGGACGGCGTTCTTCCCTGCCTGCACGCTCTGGGTCTGCGTGAGATCCTGCTTATCCACCGGGAGGGAATCACACATCTGGTGCTGGCCAAGGGCGACTGCTCGACTTGCGCACGGGGCCAAGCCCCGCGCCTCGAGTCGACCGTTGAGCGCCTGAACGTCGCGCTCGAGGAGCGTGGATTGCCTGCGATCCGCCTCGAACATTGCGCGGCCGATGACTGGAAGGACCGCAGGGCGTCGCTCGACGCCGTTTCGAAGTCTCCGGTTCTCGACCGGCGCGGCCTGTTTCGCCGGCTCACTCAGGCGGCGGCGCAGGCAGAGGGGCCACGTCAGGACCAGCGCGCCCCGACGGCGCCGGGGGCGCTGCTTCCGAGAAAGCAACGGACCGACAGCCTGCCTTATCTGCCGATCATCCTTGCGGAGCGTTGCGTCGGTTGCGATGCCTGTCTGCGCATCTGCCCACACGGTGCCCTGCGTCTTGACGAGAGCGAGGATGAGCCTTGCTATCGCCTGCTGGGGGAACGCTGTACGGGATGTGGCCTCTGCGTCGATGTCTGCGAGCAAGACGCGGTTCGGATCGATCTCTGGGCAAGCGAATCGTTGCCGACGGTGCCGCTCAAAGCTGCCCGTTGTCGTGCCTGTGGGGCGCCGTTCCACAGACCAAGTATACAGGCTCGCAGAGCGGAGCTCTGCCGCATCTGTGAAACGTCGAGCCATCACCGAAAGTTGTTCCAGGTTCTGGACTGATGGCGGAGGAGAGGACGAACGAAGCTTGGTTGCGGGTCATCCGGTCCGTCGTCCACGGACGCGGTTCGAAAGGCGGGTACATCGTCTGCTTTCCGGAGTATCGCCCCGACCTCGTCTTGGGCATGGCGCAGGCCCTTGGTCTGGTCCACTTCGACTTCCGGCACGAGGTCATGCGTTACCTCGGCTGGGAGGCGAGCACCTTGCAGCTCGAAGACCTGGACCGTGCCATCGCCGAACGGGCGTTGGGCGACGGCCTTGTCGTCCAGAATGCCGAGGCGCTCCTCAGCGCCAAGGGCGAAGATCTTCGCCGACGATGGCTTAAGGACTTCGTGGCTGCGCCCTGGCCGAATGTCGTGATCTTGTCTTTGGCGTTGTATGCCACCGCCGCCCCGCGGAAGCAGCCGCGGGTTGTAACGCTTGGTGCGCAGGACCTGCCCGAACCGACGCTGCTCTCTCGGCTGGTGGTCTGATCGCCAGGTTCTTCGGCGGCGAATCTCGCCATCGCCTCCTCGCAGCCTCCGACACGGCGCTGAATCGTGCTTGGGTTTGATCTGAATCAGCACGCGCGCCTTGAATTTCCCACAATATCTGCAGCTGTCTGGCGGAGGCGGTCTCCGAGATGTGGTCCTGGTTCACGTCGAGCCTGAACCGAAAGTTCGCGGCTATCTTGGCGGTAGCGCTGCTCTCCGCCTCTGCGCTGTCCCTTGTCATATTCATCGGGTTGTATCGAGCGGAGCTGGAGGAGGAGCGCAGCCAGGCGTCCCTCCAAGTCAACCGACTTCTTCAATCCGCGCTAGAGAACGCGATGCTCAAGCGGGACCTCGAGGGCCTGCGCAGCATTGTCGATGGTTTGGGGCGCCAGGAAGGCATCAGCCAAGCGATGATCGTGAACCCCGGGGGAGAGGTGCGGTTTGCCTCCGATTCCGGGCGACTCGGGCGTTTGGTGGATGTCTCGACCGGCGAAGAGTGTGTCGGCTGTGACCTTGATGAAGGGACCTGGGCGGATAGCACGATCTTCGCCGTCAACGAGCAGGGCCACGAGGTCTTGCGAAGTGTCAATCCGGTGCACAACAAGCCCGCTTGCGCGGGCTGCCACGGGGACGAGGAATCCAATCCGATCAATGGAATCCTCTTCGTCGACTACGATGCAGGCGCCATCCGTGACCGCGCCCGCTCCACCGCAGTCGTCTTGGCAGGATCTGGCAGCCTCGTGGTTTGCCTGGTTCTCGCCGGAACCTGGCTGTTCCTTCGCCAGCAGGTTCTGACGCCAGTCCAAAGCATCGCTGGCGTCAGTCGCTCGCTCGCCGATGGTCGCCTGGAAGACCGGGTTCGGCCGAAGGGAAGGGACGAGCTCGCGCAGCTCGGGCGAGCTTTCGATGACATGGCGGATAGTTTGGAAGCGAACATACGGGTGATCGAGTCGAAGGAAGCCTTCCTCCAAAGCGTCTTGGACGCAATTCCGGATGGCGTCCGCGTCATCGACGAGGACTACCGGATCGTGAAGGTGAACAGGGCCTACTGCGATCAACTCGACGTCTCGCCGGACGAGTCGGTGGGTCTGCCGTGCTTCCGATCGAGCCATCGGAGGCGCGAACCCTGTGTCCCGACGCTGGTGACCTGCCCGCTTCACGAGATCCGCAAGTCCGACCAGCCGGTCAAGAGCATCCATCGGCACATTCGCAGGGATGGGTCAGCAATTGAGGTCGAGGTGCTCGCCGTGCCTGCAGAGACCCAGGCTGAGGGCGCGAAGCGCCGGCTGATCGTGGAATCGATACGCGACCTGGCACAACACCTGGATGTCTCTCACGAGCAAAGGCTGGCCGAGATGGCTCGGCTGGCCACCGGCGTGGCGCACGAGATCCATAATCCCTTGACGTCCATTCGACTGGCGCTGCATGGCGCATTTCGGAAGCGCAAAGCGCAGGAACTGTCGGACGAAGCCTTCGATTCCTATCTGACGAAGATAGATCGCCAAATCGACAAGTGCATCGAGATCACCGAGAGGCTCTTGAGGCTTTCGATCCCACCGGATGAAAGGCCTCAGCTTGTCAGTGTCAACCCGGCGATTTCCGACACGGTCTCGCTTATGACGCACGAGGCGGAGAGGCTCAGCATAGACCTCGAGTTGAGCCTGGACCCAGCCGATCCTCGTGTGATCGCCCGGGACAGCGAAGTCCGCATGCTCGTGCTCAACTTCATGCAGAATGCCTTCCATGCAATGCCGGAGGGGGGCGCGCTTACCGTCAGCAGCGCGATTCAAGACGAGACGGTGCGACTCTCGTTCACGGACACCGGCGTCGGCATTCCGCCGGAGGTGCTGCCGCGGGTGTTTCAACCCTTCTTCAGCCGGCGGGCAGACGGCAAGCCTGGCACCGGCCTTGGATTGACCATTTCGAAGGCGATCGTAGATCGCTACGGAGGCCAGATCGACATAAGGACGCGGGTCGATGAGGGAACGGCATTCCAGATAGAACTTCCTGGTGCGGTTGGACAGGGATGAGCGAAGACCTGAAGGACAAGACAGGCGTGCGCATACTGGTCGTCGAGGACGACAGTATCCTCAACGACATGGTCGTCGGGGAACTTGGTCGTATCGGCTATACCACCGAGGGTGCCGCATCCTGGGCTGCAGCGGAGGAATACCTAACGGTCCAAGAGCCGAACCTCATTCTCCTTGATCCGCGGTTGCCGGACCAGGATGCGAATGAGCTCTTGCCGCAGCTGGCATCGCAGCAACCCGTCATCGTCCTCACCGCGTTCGCTTCGGTGCCGGGCGCGGTCGCGGCGATGAAGGCAGGAGCCGCAGACTACCTGGCGAAACCGCTGAGCCTCGACGAGTTGGAGTTCGTGGTCGATCGTGTCTTGAGGACCGAGCGCCTACGCCGTGAGCATGAGTTCCTAAAGAGCCAGCAGCAAAGCCGGCGAAAGAAGTTCATTCTCGGCCAGAGTCGGGTCATTCGGGACCTGGATGGTCTGATCGATGCCGTCGCGCCGAGCGAGGCGACCGTGCTGATTCAGGGTGAGAGCGGCGTTGGAAAGGAACTGGTCGCCCTCGAACTCCATGAAAGAAGCCTTCGGCGCGAATCCAACTTCGTGGCTCTGGATTGCTGTACGCTTCAGGAGACCCTGTTCGAGTCTGAGCTTTTCGGTCATGAGCGAGGATCCTTCACCGGCGCCGATCGACAGAAGAAGGGGCTCATCGAGAACGCCGAGGGTGGGACTCTGTTCCTGGACGAGATCGGTAACATCTCGCCCGCCATCCAGGCGAAGCTCCTCAGGTTCCTGGAGACGGGAGAATTCCGTCGCTTGGGTGGCACGAAAGATCTCAGAGCCGACGTTCGAATCGTTGCAGCCACCAATGCGGACCTCGAAGCCTTGTCCAGAGATGGCTCTTTTCGTGCGGACCTTTTTTACCGTTTGAATGCCTTCGGCATTCATGTTCCACCGCTTCGGGAACACAGAGAAGATATTCCTTCTCTTGTAGACCACTTCATAAGGAACCACAGCTTTTCGAGACGGGTGGACAAGGTCGTCGCTCCGGCAGCGCTGCGTGTATTGGTGCACTACGATTGGCCGGGCAACGTTCGTGAACTCAGGAACGTCGTCGAGCGAGCCATCATCCTATCGGGGGAGGGCCGACAGATTCGCAAAGAGCATTTTGCGATCACACGCAACGGGCAGGACCTCCCTCACAAGACGACGCTCAAGTTCGACCACGAGCCGACCTTGAAGGAGATCGAGGGCAGTTACCTGCGATTGCTATTGGACCGCTATGCCGGACATCGGGCACGGGTGGCCCAGGCCCTCGGTGTCAGCGAGCGCAACACCTATCGCTTGATCCAGAAGTATCTGGATTACCGTGGGCAAGAGCACGACAGGCAAGCGGGTGACTAGTCGTGGATGGCTCGAGAACCGGATCGGCCAGAACCGTCGCCGGCGCTAAAGGTGGCGCAGCACGTACCGCAATCCAAGGTCATAGATTTGGTCGAGCGGCCAGTTGTATCGTGCATAACCCAGCATCATCGCGGCCATCCTTGCGTTCGGTGTGCCATGCGTTCCAGCGCTGAAGCTGGCCTGCGGCAAGCGGCCGAATGTCTGCAGCGCTACTCTCGTGACATGGCTGCTCGGTGCAAGATTGCGCCGGCCAAGGTACCACCCCGCCAGGACATCGGCATGGAGTTCCCTGTGCCTCAGATCGAGGCTGCCCGGCAATCCCGAAGATCCCTGGAGGATGTGCGCCCACTCGTGCGCCAGGACGAGCACGACCGCGACGTCCCTGACCTCCTCGACGGCGACGGTCTGACGGAGGAGTTGATGGCCCATGAAAATGGTATCTCGATAGGGTGGAAAAGCCCGGGGTCTGGCATAGGCGTTGGGCCATTGCCGATCATCGAAGAGGAAGATCTGAGGATCGACACCAAAGGTTTGTGCGAGCAGTTGGGCTTCACTCCTGAGCTTGGCGTCGAGGGCGGAATTGCCGGTGGTTCGCCCCGCCGTTACGTGCGGCGGAATCATTGCAGCCAGACAATGGGGCAGAAAGCACTGCGCAGCCTGTGCCCAACCAGGATGGCAGAGCCCGAACACGAGGGCGGCAGCTGCTAGTGTCCTTTGACTGCTTCTGCCGAATGTCATGATCTCTCCTAGGCCAGGATTGGGCTCAGTGGGTCATTCAACGATTGGTCCTCGGGCGTGATCGGGACCAATGGGTTTCGGTCTTCCAGGAGCGGGCGAGTGGGTGAGATCTCAGGTCTGGCAGGCGAAGGTGCTTATGGTGAGTGCGTGTCGCTCCGAAAGGCTCGTCCGCTGGACAGGCTTCCCTCTCAAAGTCTGGTTAAGATTTCGTATATGTCTGGAAAGACGCGCGTCTGACGGAGCTGGATTGCGGCAGTGAGCCGGACGATGGCACTAAAGCTTGGAATGGCGGTTGATACTGCAGGGTGCTGATAGCGATTCGCAAGAGCGATTTGCCGGCGATCATGTATCCTGAGGTCGTCACACCTTCCCTCGAGGCGGGCGCGCCTGGGTTGTTCGTCGACCCTGACGAGCAAGATGGAGGCCGATTCGGGCTGGCGCCGGCGCGGAGGCTGAGTTCCTGATGGATTACAGCGATGCACCACAGACCGGGGACCCAGTCGACATTTGGGGCACGGCTGGCGAAGCCTATGACGAGATAAGTCGAGCATCGGCAGATGCTGTCGAGCATTGCCTGGACCGGCTGCGTCCAAGGCAGGGCGAGGCTGTTCTCGACGTGGCAACGGGGACGGGATGGACGGCTCGTCGCCTCGCTGTCCGCGGCGCGCGCGTCACCGGCATAGACATCAGCTCTTCGATCATAGATGCGGCGCGCAGACTGTCCGCCGTTGAAGGTCTGCGGATTGAGTTTCGGGTCGCCGACGCCGAGAGCCTTCCCTTTGAGGATGGGGCCTTCGATGCGGTCGTCTCGAGCTTCGGTGTGATCTTCGCCAGCAACCCTCAGGTCACTGCGGCCGAGTTGGCCCGCGTCTGCCGCCGCGGTGGGCGACTGGGCCTGACGGCCTGGGGCTCAAACAGCGTACCCGCCCATGTCCACCAGCTCTTAGAGGAATACATGCCAAAGGCAGTTGCTGCCGCGCCTTCGCCCTTCCGATGGGGCAGCATCGAGTTCACGAGCGAATTGCTCGAAAGGGATTTTGACCTGGGGTTCGAATCGGGCACCTCCTACCTGAATCTGCCAGACGGAAAAGCGGTATGGGATCTCTATGTGGCCAGCTATGGGCCCTTAAGGTGGCTGACGAGGAGGCTGGGCGATGTAGAAATGTCGGAGCTCGAAAAGCGTTTTGTATGGTTTCACAATCAGTTCCGCGCGAGTCTTGGCGTGCGTGTGCCCCGAGAATATCTGGTGACCCTGGGCGTACGGCGATAGCCCAGAGCGCACCTCCTCACATCGGGCTCCCTCCCGCAGCCGCGCCGAGGCCACAGATTTCGACCACCAGGTCGAAGCTGCAGGTTGAACTGGATCAAAGTGCTGGGCCTGGAAAGCTGTTTAGACTGAGCAAGGCTTCGGAGCACCTGACGTGGCAGAGGTGACGGAGATCCTTCGCTTGGAACACCACCGCATCGGCGCGGTGTTGTCTTGCTTGCGCTATCACATCGAGGAAATCGACGCCGGCAGGGCACAGCCAGACTTCGAAATCTTGTTTACCATCCTGGACTACATCGAGGGCTTCCCTGAGACTTTCCATCATCCCAAGGAGGACCATCTTTTCGAGGCGGTCAGCGGGCGTTCCGCTGATGCTGCGGAACTCGTCGAACATCTCAGGTCTCAGCACGTCGAGAGCATTGATTTGCTTACGAAGCTGAGAGCTGCGCTCGATTCGTACCGGCGTGATCTGGCGGCTTTCCCGGGACTTCGGGACCGCGTGGGCGCCTATGTCGACTTTCAGTACGCCCACATGCGGTCCGAAGAGAGCGAGTTGCTGCCAATCGCTGCCGAGGTCTTGCAGGAGCAGGATTGGGAAGCGCTCCTGAAGACCTTTGTCCAAAGCGAAGATCCTCTGTTCGGAGTCGCACGCGAAGCCCA
Organism: Kiloniellales bacterium; assembly: GCA_030066685.1. Taxonomy (NCBI): domain Bacteria; kingdom Pseudomonadati; phylum Pseudomonadota; class Alphaproteobacteria; order Rhodospirillales; species Kiloniellales bacterium. The sequence goes on from JASJBF010000020.1 coordinate 87,219, forward strand.
GTTCGAGGCCCTCTATCGACGGATCCTGGAGCTATTTCCGGGATCAACCTTGTTTGGACGACATCACTGATCCCACCCGGTGCAACTTGGTCTTGGCCCTGAGCGGAGCGTCTTCTCGGCTGTTTCCGCGGCGGAGGTCCAGGGCCAGGCTATGGCCTCGGCCTGTTTGCGTGGTCACCGCAAGATTTAGTCTGATGGGGGCGCGGGCTAGGCGCTTTGCACGGCGAGAACACGTCGCTACTTGGGTTCAGCTCGAAAGGTCTTGTGGCAGCCTCCGCAGGCCTGCCCAAGTCTGGCAAACTGCGCGGCTATCTTTCGTTGATTTGCGCCCTGCTGCCCCAAGGAGGCCGGCCGCCGCCGCGGTGAGACGGCGCACCGCTTCCTGAAATCCACTGATCTATAGAGTAAAAATGGTGCCCCGAGCAGGACTTGAACCCGCAACCCCCTGATTACAAATAGGGATTTTGCCGCTTTTCAAACCCTAACCTACACTAACTAGGTGACACTTAACCTATTCAAAATATTGACAGACTATTAAGTTTTGCGCTTCAAATCTTAACCGACCTTATCATCAAATAGCTGCAGATTTGTGTCTGAGAAGTGTCTAGACACATGGTGCATCCCTGCCTACGTTAGAGGCTGGGCGGAATTGACCGGGAGACCTCTCCATGGCCAAAGAGCGGGCGGAATCGAAAGAACGCATCGGGTTTACGGCCCGGTGGTTGAGATCGGAGGAGTCCTTCACCGTTGGCGAATATCGGGATAAGACGACCCCGCTACGGCTGGTCGTACTGCAGACGAAACGGGTCTGGCAGGTAAGGGCCCGGGTAAAGGGGCACCCGAATCCGATCAGGTGTCAGATGGGCGAAGCCTTCGACTCAAACCTTGCAGCGGCGAGGGAATGGGCCAAGGAGGTCAAGACCCTGTGTGACAAGGGGATCAACCCGAACGAACGAAGAGCCGAGACACTCGGCGCCATGCTCGACAAGTACATCGAAGAGAGCACCGGCACCTTGGCATCAGCGACGATTTCGGACTATCGGCACAGCGCGACCAAGTTCCCGGCCAGGCTTCGGGCGCGGCCCGTCAGCGATGTGACCACAGCCGAGATTCGCGCGCTCCACAACTCGCTGCGCGAGACACCCGCTCAGGCCAACCGGGTTCTCGCAGTTCTATCGGCTGCCTTCGTGGCTCTTTCCGGTCGGTCAGATAATCCGGTCAGCGATGTGAAGCGCTTTCGAGAGACCCCACGAAAGCGCTACTTATCGAAAGCCGAAGTGACCGAATTGGCGAAGGCCCTTGAGCAACACCCGAACCGCACCGCCGTTGCCTGCATCCAATTCCAATTCCTGACAGGATGCCGACCGCACGAAGCGCGTTCAGCCCATTGGGATCAATTCGACCTGAAAGATGGCATTTGGCGGAAGCTCGCAGCGTATACTAAACAAAGAGAGTTTCACGAGGTGCCCGTCTCGGCGCCGGTCAGAGACCTCCTCAATGGTCTTCCATCCCGTGGCAAGAGCAAGTGGCTCTTCCCAGCCAAGCACGATATGGATGAGCCCATCGGCAAGACGGGGGTCAGTAAAGTTTGGCGGGCCATTCGCGAAGATGCTGGGATCCCGGACGTGCGGCTACACGACCTCCGCCATAGCTTCGCCTCGTTTCTTGTTGCCTCTGGGGCTTCACTGCCAATGATAGGCAAGATGCTTGGACATACCCAGGCTGCGACGACGGCACGCTATGCCCATTTGGACGTCGATCCCCTCCGCCAATACGCCGAAACGGCTGGCGCGGCAATAACGAGTTCCGCAAAAGCAAACAAGAGTTAGACGACAGCCGAATCGGCCTAAATGGTTAAAAAAGCCGAAAGTAGTCAGGGTCAAAGTCTACATACTATAGGCAAACTTTTTTCAAGCTGGCCTCGAGATGTCAGCCGGAGGGTATTTTCACTATGGATTCATTACTCAGCAAGCGGCAGGTTGCTGCGCTTCTCGGCATCCATCCGCTCTCAGTCAATCGCATGGTCCGTCAGCAGCGCTTCCCGGCGCCATTGAAGCTTTCGTCAGGCGAGGGCGGCCATTGCCGTTGGCCGGAGTCAGTCGTGCGGCGCTGGCTCGATGAGCGGAAGGCTGAAGCTGGCTCTCAAGCCGCCAGATAGCTTCAGATGAAGATCGCGGACACGCGGCTCGACCGGGCGCTATGCCTGGCCGAAGCCGGCTTTTTGATATTCCCGCTCCGACCAGGGTCGAAGCTGCCCTGCGAAGGTGAAAGCTGGAAGCAGATCGCGACGACTGATCGCGAAAGAATCCGGCGTTGGTTCGAGGACCGCGAAGGGATGAACTATGGCGTTTGCCCTGGCGATGGCGGGGTCATCCTTGATCCGGACATCAAGCATCGCAAAGACGGCCTCAATGATTTGGTGCGGCTCCAGCTTGACCATGACGAGCTGCCCGACACGTTCAAAGTGAAGACACCGAGCGGTGGCGAGCACTGGTACTTCACTTCGCCACACCCAGTCAGCAATAGCCGCGGCAAGCTTCCCGACAGCATCGACGTGCGGGGTTTTGGTGGCTATGTCGTCGGGCCTGGAAGCGAGCTTATCGAGGGTCTGTGTGGGCATGGCGATACCCCTGGCGGCTATACCGTCATAAGTTGTTCAGCCATCCAGCCGGCGCCGGACTGGCTTCTGGGGCAGCTGCGAACAGGCCGGCAGAAAACGGGCAACGGGCATGACCCTGCGTTCGAGCTGGACAGCCCGGCCGCCATCAAGCGGGGGATGCAAATCCTACGCCATCGGGACCCTGCGATAGAAGGCAACGGCGGCGATCTGCATACCTACACAACCGTTTGCCTTCTCAAGGATGCGGGCGTGTCGGAAGCGAAGGCCGTCGAGCTGATGATCGAGCCGTACAGCCTGGAGGGCGAGACCGAATCGCAAAGCTGGAATGACCGATGCGAGCCGCCTTGGGATGTCGAAGGCCCGGACTCGCTAGCGCAGAAAGCCGAGAATGCCTTTCGCTACGGCTACAACAGGCCCGGCGCCAGGGGAGGCTCACCCGAAGAGGTCTTCGGTGAGGGCCCGAAGGACCCAGACGACAGCCCCCTGACCGCTGCTGAACTAGTCCGGGCAAGCTTCCCGCGCGCCGAACAGCTATGGCGCGGCTTCCTTCTCAAGGACCATCTCAACCTCCTGCATGGCGACGGCGGAGTCGGCAAGACGCTCCTGGGCCTCCAGATCGCTGTCGCAGTCGCCGCCGGCCTGCCGCTCTTCAACTGCCAGACTATCCAAATGCCGGCGCTACTGGTTCTCTGCGAAGACGATTTCGGAGAGACGCAACATCGGCTTCAGGAGATATGCGATCATCTCGGGGTCAACCTCGCAGACTTGCCGCTTCACGTTTGGTGTCGGCCCGGTGGGGATAGCGTGCTGGCGACGCTCGATGACTTCGGCGGTTGGACGGCCGGCAACTTCTATCGGTCCCTAAAGCGAGAGCTTCAGCGCATCGGCGCGTGTCTTTGTCTCCTCGATACCATCGTTGACATTGCGGTCCTGGACGAGAACCGCCGGCAGCCTGTAAATGCTTTGTGCAAAGGCGTGCTCGGTCGGCTGATGAGAGATACCGGCTGCACCTTGCTCGGGACACGGCACCCATCCAAGCGGTCCATGGAGGACGGAACGCACTACGCGGGCTCAACCGCCTGGAACAACAGCGTCAGGTCCCGCTTGACCTTGGAGGCGGCAAGCAAGGGCAGCAAGAGGACGCTTCGCGTCGACAAGTCGAACTACGGACTCGACGGCGAACTGAACCTCTGGATGACGAATGGCGTCTTTGAGATGGAGGGCGCCGCGTTGCAAATGGAGCGGACACGGGTTGAGCTAGATGCGGTCTTGGGAGCCGTCAAAGACCTCCGCGAAAAGGGCATCACGATCATCAAGCATCACGGCAACGGACATAGCCCGGCGGACTTGGTGCAGTATCTCAAAGACCAGTATGAACTCACGCTCGAAAAGCGAACGGTCCTTGAGCATCTGAACGCGCTTCAGCGCGCCGGCAAGCTGCAATGGGTGCCTTCGACCTCCGGACGAAACGCACGGCCGGCGACCTATGAAGTCGTCGAAGAGTTTGGCCTGGAAGAGATCGAGATAGGGGGAACGAAAGGCGGAACTGAGACGGGAACGGAGATGGAAGGGGCCGGGACTGTTTAGGCAGAGAATGTGAACGGAGCGGAAGGGAACTGTCCCCATACCCCTAGGGCGCTTCCCTTCCGGGAGGCCAGGTTCGCGCCAAGCGTCTTTGCGGTGAGTTGCCGCGTCTGTCAGAACCTGGCGATTGGCCATGTTGTCTCGCGCACTTTTTCTTACGCGCGCATGGCGGCTGGCCCTTTTCCGCACTTGGCTTGTAGTTCTCCTGGCCAGATCTCTTGGAAGCTGACTAACTGTCAGTGAGCTCGCCGATAAAATGGCGGAATTTTCAATAAGTTATTGATATTCTGTCCGTATCGCGACACTCAGTAGACACACCTGGAGCGAAGCTAAAGACCCCTGGCGTCTTCTCGATCGAGCTTGGCCGGGGCCGCCCCCAAAAAAAGGCGCGCGTCTGATTCTCTCAACATGCGCGTGTGAATGTGCACGAAGATTCCGAATCTGGGCCAAACGCGGCAACTCGGCTTTGCCGTCTTGGCCGCTTGCGGACCTGCCGGTCATTGCTGAACGTCGAGATCCACGAGCCGACTCCAAGATTTTTTCTTCACCTGACTGTTTAACGTCAGCGCCCATGTGACGGAGTGAGAGGTGTTCGTAACGGAGAATTTCTGGCTCATCGTAGTGACCGAAGGGAACGCAGATGAGGCAGAAATCGATGACGTCGAAGGAGCCCGCAGATAAGGTGGAGCGGGAGGCATTGTCAGACTAATGCCAATCTGGTTGAAATTGTGATTCGAAGCTGCCGGTGAAACGCGCAGAAATCCTGTAATTTCCTACAACCAGTGGGCGATTGAAAATTGGCTAGGATTCTGGTCTGACAGAGCCGTCTGCCTAACCCTGGCATCAGGATTCTTCGATCCTGCTACCTCATGGAGCCACGTGCGGTACTCGGAAACGAGTGAATCATCGACGTCCAGTCTCTCAAGCCCGCGAATGGAAAGGAATTTCAAGAAGCGGGAGAGACTGTATTGGAGCTTCCCAGGTGGCAATAGGTCCCACAACCCTTTCCAAGGTGCTGAGAGCCCGCCGCGGCCCCTGAGGCTGTAGGGACCTGGGATACAATGCTTGATAGCCCGTGCGACCTCCGACTTGATGTTGGCAAGGCGCTTGGGGCCCATGCCGAGTTGGACCGAATGAAGTCCGGCGGCTCTCTCAGAGAGCCAGGGAGGCTGGCTGGTGCATCGGCCGGGCTCACATTCAGGGCCCGGCACAGGGAGCGAATTGCAGAGCACATGTTGCTCATTTGCGAAGGGCTCAAGTGCTCGTCGCGGCTGATCGCTACAGCGATGTCGGCCAGCGTGAGCAGCTTGGTGATGCCAGTTTCACAGGGCGATCTTGGTAGGGACACCTCGTTCATCGGGAAGATCTCCTCTGCATTTTCATGGCCTCGGGAGGACACATGTGGACATGAGTGCCGGATCGGGAAAACTTAGCAGGGTTTAAGCCCACCATTAGACAGGGGCCGATTTCCCGATACTCTTCCAAGTCATTGAAATTGGCGGAGACAAGCGGACATTGATGGACAAGCTGGACATGAGTTCAAGCCACCCGGTTCGTTCGCTCAAACGTCTTGAGATCAGACTCACTGATGCGTAACTTCGCCCCGAAGCGATGGGCGACTAGGTCACCCTTTGTAATTAGCCGACGAATTGTCTTTGGGCTCCCTTGGAGGCGCTGAGCAACCTGTGGGATTGTATGGTAGGTCTGCTGAGATTTGACCGAATCCATGTCCTCACTCACTTTGATGATCCATTCCTAGTAGCAGGCTGAGCATCCGGCGACCGGTGCTTAGGGCAGACCGCATTGGAAACACGTTCTAGGCAATCCCTGGCCGCTAAACGGGCAAGAATGCGCACTAGACAGCACAACTTGCCGTCCGCGGAGGCGGCGGAATTATGCGGTGATAGGGGGTCGTCTAGTCGTGTGGATGAGTGGTTGGTCATCCAGGTGCCGTCCGTAGCCATTCTTGAGCATCATGACCTCGCCACAAGAAGCTTCGGCGGTCTGCTGTGATTTAAAACGGCCAATAATCACGCAGGCTTTCTGCCTGTTTGATCACGTCGCGTGCAGCCTGGTCGGTTTGCTGCTGATGGATGAGAAGCTCACGCGCGATGGTTCCGTATGACACCTCCACGCTGCGAGCATCAAGGACGCGCAAATAGAGCGGCCATTTCTGTTTGCGAGGACGCCGGGTAATTTTCTTTCCTCGATACCAAGATTTCTGGGTGTCTTCCGCCACCTCCCTAATTTTCTCGAGTTGTGTGGAAAGAAGCCGGCGAACATCTATCCGGAAATACAATTGGTAATTTGTGAGGTCATGGCCAAAGCGCTGTTCAATTTCACTGGGTGGGTTATAGATATGTCGTTCGAGCGTGTCTAAAAATTTCATCGCTTCATCGAAGTCATAACCAAACCAAAGTTCATCATCAGATGCTTTTTCTCCTAGTGACTCAAGATCTCGCACTGAATACCGTGGATCTACAGGATCGGCGAGCTTATACACATCTTCGAAATGGCGGCATTTACTGACCAATAAGTAGTCTTCGTCTGGGCGGGCAAAGTCATTCTTGTATTGAGTGTTGCGTCTTAGGAACTCCCACCGCCACTCATTCATCGACAATTCGTCTGGATGAGGGTAGGCCTCCTCGTCCCTCCAATTTGGAGTACCTAATTCCTGGGCAGTTGTGCTCACCTCGGCCTCTAGTCTGTTAGCGAATCATGACGATGACCCGCAGAGGGTGCCGGGCGCAAGTTTAGACTCATAGCAGCTGCTAGCACTTCGCCTTTGTGATCGACAGCCCGCCTGAGAAAGTGCGTCTCGCCGTTGATCTTCACGAAATCCTTGTCCAGGTGCCAGCGCCACTGCGGGACGGCACGTAAGATCTTCGCTCTTCTGCGTCTGATCTCCGCGGCGAACATGGGACCGAAGCGGCTCCACCAGAATCGCACGGTCTCGTGGCAGATATCGATCCCACGCTCAAACAACAGATCTTCGACCTGCCGGAGCGAGAGCGGATAGCGGATGTAGAGCATCACCGTGAGGCGGATCACCTCCGGTGAGCTGTTGAAGTAGCGGAACGGGTTCTTCATCCGCCGACGCTATGGGGCGCAGCTCCCAGCCTCAACCAAATCTGGTCTGACAGCGCCGTTCTGGTAGCAGCACGTGCCTCGGCTAATTTGAAAGATAACTCGTGAGACAAGGAGGAAGTTAGAAATAGGTTTCTTGACTTTTCAAACGACGTTTTGGAGGGCGTGAAGCCGCGTCCGCTCGGAATCCTGCTCAGGCCAAGGGCTACGCCGCCCAGCGCTTGTGGTATTTCGCAGGCCTTTCCTACTCGCTTCCTGCTAGAATGAGTACTTCAACAAGCCGCCGGACGCGTTAGTCCGCGTCCGGAAAAGGGCATGATTTCGACGGGATGGGGAAACGCGACATGAAGAAGAACGATCCAATGAGACGTTGCCGGGAAGTTAAGGCGCAGTTCACAGAGAAGCTACTTGGCCATCCCGATATCCACGGCATCGGCATCGGCTACAAGCGCAAGGGAAAGAAAAAGACGCGCACGCTCTGCATCGTCTTGCATGTCTGCAAGAAACTCCCACTCGACAAGCTGGAGAAGGACCGGATCATTCCGAAGAAGCTCTCCTGCTATTCGAGCGAGGAGGAGAAGACCATCTCGGTCCCGACGGACGTGCGCGAAGTGCCAGTGCCCAAGCCGGAAGTGGCCTGCGGCAGTTGCAGCACCGATTTCGAGAGCCGCGCACGGCCGGTGCCGGGCGGCTACAGCATCGGTCTGGTCGGCGTCGCGGGCGGCACCCTGGGCGGATGGGTCTGGGACCGGGACACCGATCAGCTCGTCCTCCTTTCGAACGAGCACGTGCTGGGCTCGACCGCCGGCGACGCCGTGATCCAGCCGAGCGATTTCGACGGCGGCTCCTTTCCGGGCGATCACTTCGCCGACGTCGTTCGCGGCGGCACGCTCGACGCCTCCATTGCGGATGCGAACAACGGCGACGATGTCGCCCTGGACATCGAGTGCAGCGGACCGGCGGTCTACGAGATTGCCGACGCCACCCTCGAGATGGTGGTCGAGAAGGTCGGCCAGACGACCGGGCTCACCTGCGGCCTGGTGGAGCTGGTCGACTACGACAGCGGGCACTACGGTTCGCGCAACGACCTGTGGATCGACGGCGATGGCGCGGATTTCTCCCAGGGCGGAGACTCGGGCTCGCTCTACGTGGAGCAGACCCATCCCAATGGCAGCGACTGGAAGCGGATCGTCGGCATCCATTGGGGCGGCAGCGGAGACGATGGCATCGGCCACCCGATCCGCGCGGTCTTCGACGACATGAACCTGACGACGGTCTGTGGCGGTCTCATCGAGGCGCTGATCGAGTCGATCTTCTCCTCCGAGGCCGAGGAAGCCGAAGCAGAGGCCGAAACCCAACGGTTATCGCCGCGCCGCTTTCCGGCGCCGTTCTCCCGCCGCCGCAAGGGAAAGCGGTTCCATGTCGGCATCGCGCGCGATTTCGAGAAGCGCATTCAGGACAGTAAGGTCGGCGCCATGGCGCTGAAGACGCTGCGCGCCCACCGGGCGGACGCCGTCAACTTCCTGATGGACGGCGACGGCTGGCGCTCCGCCGTGGCGGCGCTGTCGCCGATCCTGGCAGGCAAGGTCACCACTGACGAAGTGTTGGAGCACCGGATCACCGCGCGCGACATCGACAACTTCAAGCGTATGCTGAAGGTCGCCGCGCGAGTCCGGCCGAAGGGCAAGCCACTTATCAAGATGGCCGAAAAGCTGCTGACGAAGGCCGAAAGCCGAACACTGAACGCGGTGATTTTCGGCTAGGCCGAAGGCTGCGTCGAAAGGTCGAAGCGTACCAGATGGCAAATGGGCCTGAGCGGATAGCGTACGTACATCATCACCGCGAGGCGGATCACCTCCGGGGAGCTGTTGAAATAGCGGAACGGATTCTTCATCCGCCGACGCTATGGGGCACAGCTGCCAGCCTCAACCGAATTTGGTCTGACAGGGCCTTCGAAATCATCTGTGCGACAACGCAAGAATCGCTGTTTAAGTGTGGCTTTTCCCACAGTCTCTGAGACCGGAGGCAGGCTAGCATGAAATGATGGCGGAGCCCGCCGCCGAGGCTTCGTCAAAGCGCAAGCCATTGGTGTCGTCTAAGTCTGAGAAGACTTCGGAGAGCGGATCGGAATCTCTCATCCGTGACCGGGAGGTTGCCACACGGGTGGCAATTTCGACACGCTGTGTGCCGCGTGCACAGCCCTGCCAACGGCACTGATCGTCCGCGGCTTTCGGGCACGGAAGGCCGAGAATTAGGCCGGAACATCCGCGTTCCGGATGTTGCACGGAGGATATAGCATGGTAAGCAATTCCGGTAAGTCATTGAAAGCCGACCCAATCGTAAAACATCTCGTCCCTGACCCGTCAATTGTGCCCGACGTACGGGTATTGATCGGGTTCCTTGGGAAAAGCAGCCGCGACAAGCATTGGCGGCTTTATGTCAATCCGACCTTTGACGATTATCTCGAGTTCGGCGAGGCCGACGTGGTCCACTGCCATTCGCTCGAGGCAGATGCGAATCGGCTCGGCGGTAGCGTCGTCTGGATCAAGCGAGAGGCGAATGTGCATCGCACGCGCACGTCGTCCCGCGAAGCTCAGGCGGATTTCCTGCACGGAGCCATTGCGGCGCGCGCATCGCGTAGGACGCTTGCACCCGGCATTGCCGACGCGATCTTGGCGTGGCGGCCGGGCGGCGGCTTCCAGCCAGGATCAATCGCTGTTCACGTGTCCTGCGTCCGCGAGTTCTGCGACTTCGCGCCCGTCTCGTTTCTTGGCGGCGGCGATGTCTATTGTACCGGCTCGTTCCAGTGCGACAGCACTTGGCAAGCAGAGTGCCCGTGACCCGAGGGATCGAATAGCCCCGGCATGCTGTCCCAACTGGAGGCCGTGCGCTATCTTCTGCGGCGGGGCCTCATTGATACTGCCCATGTGGTGCGGGACACCGTCACGGTGGCGAACGTCTCTCGGCGGCACCTCAACTTCCGGGTATCGACCCAGAAGGGCCCAAGCTACCTGCTGAAGCAGGGTGTGGGAAAAGAACGCGCCGCGGCCGTGAGGCACGAAGCCGCGATGTATCGTCGGTTGAGTTCCATGTCTGGGTTTCCCGACAAGTATACCCCGCACCTTCACGTCTATGATGACGTGAACGACGTCCTGATCTTCGAGTGGGTGACGGGCGCCGAGAATTTGCGCGACTACCATCTTCGCCGAGGCTACTTCCCGGTGCTGCTCGCGCGGGCCATGGCCGATGCGATGAGCCGTATCCACCGCTCTGAAGTGGGTAAGAGACGGGAGGCGCCGGGGTCATCCCACATCCCTTGGGTCCTCTCCGTACACCGGCCGACCTTGCAATTCTTCCAAGACTGCAGCGGCGGCAGCCTGGCCCTGATCGAGACGATCCAAGAGTTCTCCGATTTCTGCGATGAGATCGACGCGCTTCGCGAGGAATGGCGGGAGGATGCGCTGATCCACGGCGACTTGAAGTGGGACAATTGCATTGTGTCGGGCAAGGCGCCGTCGGCCCGCATGACACGGTTGAGGATCGTCGATTGGGAGCTCGCCCGCACGGGTGATCCGTGCTGGGATATCGGCTCGGTCTTTCACGACTACCTCAGTTTCTGGCTGCTATCGATCCCCATCACCGGATCGCAGCCGCCGGAACGCTTTCTGGACCTCGCGCGATTCCCGCTCGAGAAGATGCATCCGGCTCTCCGCGCATTCTGGGAGACTTACGCCCGAAAGATGGGCCTAGGAGCAGTCGAGGTGAAGGTGTGGCTGATCCGGTCTGTCCGCTACGCCGCCGCACGCCTCATCCAAACGGCGTTTGAGCAGATGCAGGGGTCGACCCAGCTCAACGGGAACACGATCTGCCTCTTGCAGCTCAGCCAAAATATCCTCAAGCGGCCGCATGAGGCGGCGGTTCATCTCCTGGGCATTGCGCCCACGCCGCTGGTCGCATGAACCGCCACCGGGAGAGCATTCGCGCCGCCTTGGAAGCAACGGTTATCCATTCTGCGACGTCCTTTTCCTGGTTCGGCGAGCGGACCGACGAATTGCCGAGCTCTGTCCGGCAAGCGCTGACGCTTGAGACGGCGCGGAGTTACCTGCATTACTCATTGCAGTCGCGGCTCTACACAGACTTCTACTGCGCGGGCGGCGCCCAGACCTGGACCCGGCGGCAGGGCAACCAGGTTCCTACCGGCCGGACCCCGTTCGTCGAGGCCTTGTCCGAGGCGAATTCGGGGCAAGGCTATTCGTCGCCAGGCTGGACGGTCACGGGCAGCAGCAGGGGCATGGTCACGGTCCGCAAGGGCGGTGTCCGGCTCTACGCCGGACCCTCGGACTACGAGTGCTCCGATCCCGAGACGGTGCCACAATTCGGAAGCACTCTCTGCGTCAGATTTCCGAAGGAATTCATACACCTATCCCCAGGCTTCTACATGGCGGTTGGAAACCGGGAGCTTGCCCCGGGCGACGGCGAGGCGGTCGTTCGCTGGTACTGGAACCTCACCGCGTCGGGCGCGATCAGTTTTCTGCGGGAAATCACAAGGGACCTTAACCGGATGCTTGTGCCTTTCAAGCTCAAGGTCCTGAACGACCCCGCGTGCTTCGTGCGCTGTGATGCGGTTGTGCTTTACGTCAGGGAGCGCGACTACAATGAGGTGTCCGAAGCGCTGGCGCGCGTCCATTTAGAGGTGGCGTCGAGCTTGAAGCCGTCGACGCCGGCGCTGACCAAGGAGGTCGCTGTCGGTGTCGGGATCGCCGAAGACCCCGGAGGCATCACGAGCTTTGGCCTACACCGCTGCGGGTTGCTCGCCGAGGGCATGATCCAGGCGCACGAGGCGGGAAGGCATGTGCTTTCGGAGCGTCTGGAGGTGATTAACGAGTCCTTCGTCGCCGAAGGCCTCAGCATTGACCGACCGTACCTCAACCCCGGTTCGTCGGATCGCTACCGTCTAATCGCTCGCGCCGCCCCGGTAGCCACCCGCGGTTCGAAGTCGTCGGTCTCGACGGCGGACAGAGGACACTGCTTGGAGACCGCTTTGGCGATCGGCCTGCGGCTGACTGAGGAGGCGATGTGGCACCGCGATCGTTGCACCTGGTTGGGCCCGGAAGCGGGCCCCGAGGCCGCAAGCCAGGTCGTGACACGCACCACTTACAGAACCTTGGGGCCGGACCTCTACGCGGGCTCGAGCGGCCTTGCACTGTTTCTTGCACAGCTTCATGTGGCAACGGACCATCCGGCCGCCAGAAAGGCCGCCCTTGGCGCCATCGCCCAGGCCTATTCCACCCTCCAAGCAGTGCCGCCCGCGGTTCGGTTCGGGCTTTACGCCGGCTGGAGCGGCATCGCTCTGGCCGCGGTCCGCGTCGGCACCCTGTTGGATACACCGGAGTGGATCGAGAAGGCGCTCGCATTGCTCGGGCAGCTGGCGCGTGAGGATCCGCGGCAGGCAGAGCCCGACCTCCTTGCCGGCGTTGCGGGAGGCGTCGTGGCGCTTCTGGTGCTGTGGGAGGCGCTTGACGAGGCAGCTCTGTTAGAGATGGCGCTACGTCAGGGAGACGTCTTGCTGGCCGCCGCCGAACCAGCCGACGCCGGCCGCTCTTGGACATCTGTCAGTCACCCGGAAAATCCCGGACTGACGGGTTTTTCGCACGGCGCATCCGGCATTGGTTACGCACTCTTCGAGCTGTTCGCGGCAACCGGCGACGCCAGATACCTAGATGTCGCCCAAGCGGCGTTCGACTACGAACGCCTCTGGTACGATCCGGACGCGGCGAATTGGCCGGACCTGCGGGGTCGGCTGCACCAAAAGCCCGAGACCGGTTCGTCACCGCCCTTTCAGACGGCGTGGTGCCACGGTGCACCCGGTATCGCGCTGGCGCGGCTTCGTGCGTATGCGCGGTTTTGTGACGAGCGCCATAGAGACGAAGCCCTCACCGCGCTCGATACAACAGCATGTGCCGTCGAGGCTGGTCTCTCCTCGCAGAATCACAACTACTCTCTATGCCACGGCATGGCTGGGAACGCGGACATCCTGCTCTGCGGTCATCGGATCCTTGACGAGGACCGGCCGGACGATATCGGGCTCGTGCATCGGGTGGCTGGCCTCGGCATCCAACTCTACAGCCGGGCGGGAAACGTCTGGCCGTGCGGCATTCCCGAAGAGACGCCCGGCCTAATGCTTGGTCTTGCCGGAATTGGCTATTTCTATTTGCGCGTTGCGGACTCCAGCGTTCCTAGCACCTTAGAGCCTTTGCCGCCGTGTCGGGCCAGTTGGGATATTTCAAAGTCACTTCGCTCTCAGCGAGAGACGCGAGGTCCTTCCGGGTGAAAGCAGAGGTATTCTCAAATGCGATTTCGCAGAGATTGAAGAACGCATCCTTAAAGGGACCAAACGGGCGTCTGTTGGTCTTCCCTATCTTGTCCGTCACCCTGATCATGATACCGAAGATGTCGTCCTTTGCCTGAGCATGATGGTGAATCAAGACCAATAGCGAACAGAAAGTCGCAAAGATGCCCAACTATCTCAGCATTTGATGAGTCTCCTTGAGTAGCCAACAATCTCGACGGCAGGAGTAGAAGTAATGGTGAAAGTCGAGGCCAGAACCATGGAGGCCCTCTGGAGGGCCGTCGGCGACATCTGCAGCCTCTTCCAAGATCAAGAATGCTGGAACTTCTTCAACGCTGCCGGATATCCCCACGATTAATAGCACGACGCTCTAGTAAAAATTGGAACGGGTTTCGCATCGCCGGAGGCTACGGACGTGCTTATCGTCCCACAAGCCAATTTGCTTTGACACCGCCCTATAGAATGTTTGTGATGATACTCTTCGCAGTGTCGTGACGCGATTTCATGATGTTAGAGAGCAGCGGGAATTGGCGGTTTTGGGTCTGAAATGCGTATTGGAGTTTCACAATCTCTTGCCCGACCAGCGCAATCTCGTCGCGCCCGCTTCCCCTTGGTTCTGCCTCCTCGCCACGCGGCCCGAGGTCAGCGAGTCTCTGGTCTAATGCCCGGAGCTGAATGATAGCGCGGTCGTAAGCCGCCGTCTGCTGTTGCCACGCAGTCCGATCCGCAGGCTTCATGCGAAGGGCGGGCATCTGCTGCGCCACCTGGGTTAGCTCGGAGATGGCTTTAGTGATTCGCTTGCGCAATTCGCTGGAAGTTCGCAATTTTGGAGGCTCCGCTCCCGGTTGCCGAATTCGCGCCATATCTCGTCCCTTTTGATGATGGGTTATCAAACGGCAAGCAAGCGATGCAAAGCCGGATCGGCATGGTCAAAGCAATCAATCCAAGCCAGCCTTCCTCGCCTCTAGCTCCTTGGGGTTTGGCACTAGAAACTTCGTTTGCTTGGCGAAGTCCAACCAAAGCGTGGCTCGGAGCGGCGAGAATTTACAAGAGAAGACTAGCAGATCAGTTTAGTCTGACAATGGCCTCGGGATCGCCTGCGACGTTGGAGGGATTAAGATCCTAATATTTTCCTTTAAACCCCGCGCTCGCCCTCTAGTTCTTTCAACTACCTGCCGCTGCGGTTTGCGCAGTGACTTTTCACACATACAAGCCCATAAACCGATGTTGAACTATCCATATCGAATTTCATAACTCCGAACAACGGGGGAAAAACCAATTCCAGATATTCACAAGGAAGTCATATACAAGCGCGACAAAGAACTGCACGATAGAATTGAACGCTTTGGTCCCTATGAGATTCTTGTCACTACTGAAGAGGCTCCACAGGTAATTGATGGATTTACGACCGTCCAACCTGAAGAGGCCGTCAAGTGTGATTGCATTGGCAATGGCTGGAGGAGCGCAGGATGGGACATGGCAGAAGCACTTCCAACCGTCCCCAGACCCAGGGAAAGATCGAACGCTGGCATCAGACGTTGAAGAAGCGGATATCGCTGGAGAACTACTTCTTGCTCGGTGACCTGGAGCGCCAGATCGAGGCCTTCGTCGCCTATTACAACCACCAACGATACGACGAGAGCCTCGGCAACCTCACGCCCTCCGATGTCTACTTCGGCCGCAACAAGGCCATCATCGAGAAAAGGAGACGCATCAAGGAAGACACAATGAAGAAACGATGCCTGGACGAGATTGCGCTGCTCTCGCCGCATAACATCAACCAACGAGAGCCAGATCCTCAGTCAAAAAACCAATACCACCGTCCCAATTATCCAGACAACGGGCAGCCACAGACATCTTCCCGCTGGCCTAGAAGAAAGTCCAATAGGCTGGATTATGGTCAATTGGAGGGACCAAGCCATGCGAAAATCACGCACCGTTCGTGTATCCGGCTCGTATGACAGGACGAGACGGAGGGCCGAACCGCGCAAGCCTGTTCCGGTCGAGGGCGCACCGAAGATCGGCAAGGGCCAGCCCTGGGTCGTTGCGGCAGACGGCGGAATGCTTTGGACTGCTCGTGGGACCTATGTGGAAGCGTTCAGGCTGACCCGAGGCGCCGACGGTGCGACGGCAGAGCAGGCCGGTCAAAGCGAGCTGCCCGGAGCCGTCGTCGAACTCGCCGCCAGCCCGGTAGGCTCGGTCTTTGCTATCGCCGCCTGCGGACAGGATGGGTTCGAGATCTTCGAGCTTGGCGACCGTGGACTGCGGCACATCGGCGCGACAGCCTCGCCGAGGCACGTCGTCGTGACGCGAACAGCTATCGTGACAGTGGAACCGGGCGATGGTGAGTCTGGCGCAAGGACAGCGCAGCTCGTCACCCGCGACCTTCGGCGCGGCAAGCTTCTGCGGCGCATTCCGCTGGCGTCGCGGCGGGTGTCGTTGCGCGCGGGAACGGGAGACAGTGTCGTCGTTGTCGAGGGGGGCGGTCGGTTAAGATATATCGATGCGTCGCGCGCTGCAGATGACTGCCGTGACCCCTGCGATCCCGGCTGCAGGCCGCTGCCCAATCGTATTCCACCCCGACAGCCCGATACCGACGACATTAGCAACGGCCATCACAAGATCTCTTGCTGCTGCCCGCCCAAGCCGACAGCACCCAAGCGGCCGCGCCCAATCGACCCCTTGGATAGCACGCCATCGGGGGGAGCTTCCGGTAGGCCGTCACGGGACCCGGACGGGCAGTGCGTACCAGGCGACGACGGCGTGCCGGACCGCTGCTGGATCACCAAGTATGTCGGCGCGAAGATTATTCGCATCAACATCTGCGATCCGGACGAGCCGCCCTGCGGAACGACAATCGCTTTCCAGCCTGCTCGCCTTCAGCAGACGCGCAGCCAGATTGTCGCGCAATCGGCGGACGGCCGCCGGCTCGTCGCGCTCGATGCGCGGTCGCTCAGGCAGACGGCCTCGCTGACCCTCCCTTCGGGCAGTCAAGCCGTGGCTCTGGCCGCCCTGGACGAGATTGTGCTGCTCTCGCCGGACGGCGGACTGGCGCTCTTCCCAACCGCGCCGGCTGTGGCGGAGTTGGAATTGGCCACAGCCACCTCGTCGGTCTTCTCTGGCGAAAACCCGGCCACGCAGTATTCCCCCTACGGCAGACAGGTCGGCATGCGGACTGTCATGATCGTGCCGGTGCTCGAGCCCGGCCAGAACTACTCCGGGACCACCGCCGACATGGCCGAATACTATGAGATGGAGAACATCCTTTCGAAGGTCCAGGACTTCTATACGGAGACGAGCTACGACGACCCGCCGGACCATGACGGAATAAGGATCCGCTTCCTTTGGTTCGGGGCAGATACGCCGGAGGTCTACACTGGTCAGCCAGTCCGGCTCGGCAAGCCATTCAAGGACTACTGGGGACCGGCCTGGGATCCGGGGCATATCAGGGCGACGATCACGGTCCCTGGCGGCAGCACCACCACAATCCGCTTTTCCGGCGACGAGCGGCTGGTGATCAACTGCGTTCCCTCACCGGTCGATACCTACGACGAGCTCGAGTTCACCCTGCGCTTCCCGGCGGGCAGCTTTCGAAGCCGGATCCCAAACAATCTGCCCAGCATCACTTTCGAGGCGGCCATGCCGTCGCGCAGTATCACCTTGATCGGAAGCGACCGGGAGGGCAATTCGGTCAACGTCAACGTCGACACCAGGGTGCTCTCCGACTCGACCGTAGTCAGCCTGACGCGCACGGCGCTCGGCGCCGGCCCCGCCGAGCTCGATGCGCTGGCGGACGTGCTGAAAGAGATGCTTGACTCCGGCGCGCCCGGCATGTTCGAGCGACCCTCGGTCCTATGGCATGACGACGAGGACGAAACAGGCATGCTGCATGTGGCCGTGTCCTTCGCCGACGGCTCCGGGAGTCAGGTGCCAGAGCTGACGGCCTTCGACATAGACGACTTGCTGAGCGAGCTGGATCCGAGCTCCAGGCCCGGGACCTTTGTGCTGCCTGGGGACGAGTCCTTGCTGCAAACCTATCTGCGGCGCGTGATCACCGATGCCCATGTGCGCCATCCGGAGTTCGGGCCGCGCTTGGCTGAGTCCTATTTCGACTTGGATGACGGCTGGCAGGCCTGGGTGCGGGCGGACGGAAACGACGTCGAGACGCGAATCAACCTTTCGACCAAGCATGGCCAAGACCCGGCAGTGATCGAGCTGGTCAGCCACGATGGCCTCGACCAGCTGGGTTTCGACTCTCCCTTTGAAGGTGTCGGGGCGGACACGACCTTCAGCGGCGGCGGCGGGCCGAAGTTTGAGGACGATGTCCTGTTCGATGAAGTCTATACCGCCATGATCGACGCGACCATTGACTTGTGGGGCGACGAAGCGGCGGCTATCGACGCCATCAATGAGCGCTTCAATTGCGAGGGCCTCGAAGAGTTTCCTCTTGAGTGTGCCTTCGATCTCATACACAACGTCGTCGTGACGCCGGTCTATCCCGGCCCGGCTTTTGCGGGCACCACCCAGGAGCCCGACCTCGTCAAGGGGGAACGCGCCGCCGCCTGGATCGTTAGCATGGATGACCTCAAGGCCGAGCAACGCGTCAAACCGGTGAGACCCATCGGTGCTAACCGTCTCAAGGTGATCATGAAGCTGGCGCCGAACGGCCCGTCCGATCCCGATCGAGCAGCCAGCAGCGCCGGCACCTTGGCGCACGAGCTTGGGCATAGCTTGCTCGGCCTGCCGGACCTCTACAGCGGCGGGAAGCACCGTGCCAATGTCACCTACATGGGCAGCCACTGCATCATGGGCGCCACGCAGTCGTTCTCGCACTACTGCGCCTACAACAAGCGGATCAAGAGATGGCTCGACGACGACGCCATCCTGCCGCTAGACCGGCCGATCGAGGGCGACATCATAAATCAAGAGGTGATCCTGGTGCAGTTGGAGTATTGGGAGCCGACGTTCGGTGAGGCCTGGGATGCCATTGCCCAAACCGCCTTGCCCGGGGCGTCGCCGGATACGCCGGTGGTGGCCGCGGTCTTTCTCCGCCTCGGCGGCGACGGTCGGCAGTTCAACATCGTCGAGCTGCGAGGCCAGGGCCCGCAATTTTCGGCAGATCTCTTGCCGTCCCGCATCGTCATTAGCAACGCCATCGATCCCGAGGACGATACGCGCTACGCGGAAGGCGAGGTGGAGAACGCCGGCGTCACCGAAGAGGTGCTGGAGCGTTATCGCCGCAAGGTCCATCTGCTCTCAAGCGGCTTACGTCAGGCGACCATCGGCACGCCGGAAGCCACCTACGACTTCGCCTCCGATCAGGAGTTTCCCGAGGTGGGGCTGACGGCGACCTTGCTCGAATGGGGCACGGGCGCGACCTCCGCCGGCTCCTTCGACATGGCGCGGATCAATCTGCGCTGGGAACGGGGCGCGGCGATCAACCTGGGCTTCAAGGACGCGACACCGGACTGGCAGAGCCCCGACATTGCGATCCTCCGCCCGGGAGAGTTTCCTGAGAACGGCGAGCCCGACTTTCCCGAGAACCAGGACGATCTCGAGGGCTTCCGCTCACCACCAAAAGGGGCGGAGCCGCTGTCGCACAAGATCGGCGTCCGGGTCTGGAACTTCGGCGACGCCCCGGCGCTCCACGTTCAGGTCGGCTTGGTGCGGCGCCCTTCGGATGGTGGTGGCGGCGGAGACTGGGAAGAGGTTGCGGAGCTCGAGAAGCTAATCGATGAGCCGGTCGAGCCGGAGGGGGAGGGAGGCCCCTCCGTCGTCTTCTTCGATTGGAACGTTGAGCACGGTGCGCCAGAGCACCTTTGCTTCCGCGCCCAGATTGGCGATCGCGACGTGCCGCGTGACAACAACGGCAACGCGCTCGCCTCAGACGACACCGACCACTCGAACCGCTGGGCGCAGCAGAACGTCTTCAACATGGATGCGGCTTCGGACAGCCCGCCGGACCCCGTCGAGTTCACCTTCGAGGTGAACAATCGCGGCTCCTACGTTGAGCGCGTATCGGTGGTGCCCATCGGCCTCGACGCCGGGGCCGAGGTCACGATCACGCCGGCACGCATGGAGATCGCCCCGCGCTCACGCGGCTTCTTCCGCGTCCGCGCGGTATTGGAGGAGCGATTGCTTAACGCGCGCTGCGGCAAGGATATCGACTTCCGTCTTCAGGCCCTGCGCGAAGAAGACCATGCCCAGGAAAACTGGGGCTCCTCGCGCTATGTCCTTCAGCCGCGCCTGCGGACGAAGACGACGTTGAACGGCGGTATCTTGCCCGAGCAGCTGAAGCTGTCCGGCCAGGTCAGCCCCGATGTCGGGGCGATGGAGGTGCTGCTGCAGATCGAGCGGCCGGGCCAGCCGACCCTCTGGGAGCGCGTGCCGCTCGGCCCTAACTCGACCTTCGATTTCGTGATCGACGACAGCTTTCCGGCTAACGTGGAGGTTACAGCCGTCGCCTATTTCGACGGCAGCCTGACCCACAGCAAATCGGCATCCGAGCCCGTCGTCCTGGCGTGGCAGGTCCAGGGGTAGAGCAACGCAGCGGGTGCAGGCAGTCTGGAGCGAACCCGTCTCCACCGATTTCCCTGTTCAACAGGAAAAAAACAGGGAAGTTTCCTGAATCAGGCCCGAATTTCGCCCTCACGCACCCTCTAACAGACCGCTTTCGCTGCCATTTCTCGCCAAGTTCCCTAGCAACAAGAACAGGGAACTTTCTGACCGGAACAGGGAAGACCTGGGAGGAAACAGGGTAAGCGTCGCGGGAGCACAGTAAGCGTCGGGGGATCGCACAGTTGTTTTGGGCGGCTCGGTTTTGATCTTTTCTCTTTTGTATTTTCAGATGAGAGGGGATCGAGATGTCGGATTATCCAGGGCTTCGAGCGCGATACGGTGAGGCTTTCTGGCGCGCGCATCATGAGGCGTGGAAGCGGAGTGATCTGAATCAACGGGAATATTGCGAGGCGCAGGAGATTTCGCTGAAGGCGTTCGGTAACTGGCGGGCGAAGTTCAAAGCCGAGCCTGAGGTGCCGCTGCGCAAGCTGCTCTACCGCCGTAGCGGTTCAAGTCACACCCTAAGTCACACCCTAAGTCACACCCTAAGTCACAGGGGAAGTCACAGCCCAAGTCACGGGACTTATCCCTCTTCGGCGGCGGCGCAGGGTCCCATTGTTCCGCCGGCGCGGCCGGGCCACCGGCGACGGTTCAGCGAGACCAACCGGCGGCAAATCCTCGCCGAGGCGGCCGAGCCGGGAGCGAGTGTGTCCGAGGTTGCGCGGCGCTATGGGATCGCCCGACGCGTCATCTGCCGGTGGCGGCAGGAGCTGGACAAGCCGGGTTTTGTGGAGGTCGCGATCACCGATAGGCCCGCCTCCGGCGAGGAGGGCGGGTGATGACTCTGCTGCCTCCCGGCGTGAAGGTGCATCTGGCGTTCGGCTATACCGATATGCGCAAAGGCATGGATAGCCTTAGCGTGCTGGTTCAGGAAGTGCTGCAGCAAGATCCCTTCTCCGGCCACCTCTTCGTATTTCGGGGCCGCAAGGCCAATCTGATCAAGGTCGTTTTCTGGGATGGGACCGGCTTTTGCCTTTTCACCAAGCGCCTTGAGCAGGGTGTCTTTCTCTGGCCGCCCAACATCGAGCCTGGCCGAACCTTGGCGCTCACCTCTGAGCAGCTGTCGGCTCTGCTCGAGGGGATCGACTGGCGTTCACCCGAGCGCCGATGGCGGCCCAGCGCCGCCGGATAATCTGGACGGGAGTTTGTAAGCTAAATCAATAAAATAGCTTTGTCGGCGCGCGCTGAGAGGCTAGACTCACTCATGCGCCTCGATCTCGAGAACCTGCCCTCCGACATTGATCTTCTGCACCGCTTGGTGCGCGACATGGCAAGCGCCGTGGAGACCCGCGACGATGAGATCGAGCGTCTCCAGCGCATCCTCAAGGCGCTTCGGCGCGGCCAGTTCGGGCGCCGCTCCGAGCGCCCCGATCCCGATCAGCTGGCCCTCGCGCTGGAAGACCTCGATGCAGACCTTGCTCGCATGGAATCCCGGCAATCACCGCCCGCGACGAAGGATGAGGGAAGCGGACCCGGTGGACGCCCCACGCTTGGCGATCATCTGCCGCGCGAGGATGTGACTTGCGATCTGGGGCATGAGCAGTGTCCCGACTGCGGCGGCGCGCTCCATGAGGTCGGCGAGAGTGTGAGCGAGATGCTCGACTGGGTCCCGGCCCAGCTGCGCGTCTTGCGCATTTGCCGCCCCAAGTACGGCTGCCGCGCCTGTAGCACGATCCACCAGGCCCCGGCGCCCGATCGGTTGATAACAAAGGGCCTGGCCACGGCAGGGCTGATCGCCCAGGTGCTGATCAGCAAGTACTGCGACCACACCCCGCTCTACCGGCAGGCTCAGATCTTCGCACGACATGGCGCCCGGATCGAACGCTCGACCCTGGCAGGCTGGGTGGCCGGTGCCAGCTGGTGGCTGGAGCCGCTGTACGCGCGGCTTGCCACCCATGTCTTCGCGTCGACCAAGCTCTTCGCCGACGACACGCCGCTGCCGGTGCTCGACCCGGGTCGAAGCCGGACCAAGACCGGGCGGCTCTGGGTCTATGCGCGCGACGACCGCCCCTGGGCCGGGCCGGATCCGCCGGCCGCCGTCTTCTTCTACAGCCCCGATCGCAAGGCATTGCGGCCAGCCTCCCATCTCGAAAACTTCAAGGGCGTGCTGCAGGTCGATGGCTATCCCGGCTTCGAGGCCCTCCCGGCCAACGGAGACATCCTGCTCGCCGCATGCTGGGCGCATGCCAGGCGTAAGTTTTATGAATTCCACCAGGCGACCGGATCGCCGATCGCCGCCGAGGCCTTGCGCCGCATCGCTGAACTCTACGCCGTTGATCTTCACGAACACTTCGTCCAGGTGCCAGCGCCACCGCGGGACGGCACGCAAGCTCTCTGCCCGTTTGTGCCTGATCTCCGCAGCAAACATGGGTCCGAAGCGGTTCCACCAGAACCGCACGGTGCGCAGCACCGCGCTACGCGCCGTGGCAGATATCGATCCCACGCTCGAACAGCAGATCTTCGACTTGCCGCAGGGAGAGAGGATAGCGGATGTAGAGCATCACCGTGAGGCGGATCACCTCCGGCAAGCTCTCGAAATAAGAGAAGGGATTGCGCATCGCCAGAGGCTACGGGTCGCGTCTCATCGCCTCAAGCTGCTTTGCTCTGACAAAGCCTCCACGACTAATGCCGCTATGCTGGACGTGAGGGCTACGCCACATGCCAGAGGGTTACCGGTCGTGTTTCCATGATCTGGATCATTGATAGGTTGTAGCGGTGTGCTTGCATTATGAACTGTTTTTTGGCGAATACTGTGCAACTCAATTGGCCGTGGCTCTGTTGAATGAGATCGCCTTGTGCCTGCGGAATAGGGTGGACCATCTCGGGTCTGCGGCAACGCAAAACCCTGAGTGAAACTACATCGCCTCCAGAAGTGTCGGCCGGCATGCAATCGTGTAGGAGGGTCAGATTCCCCCACTGCGTATCATGACATTCAACGTGGAGAATATGCTCGAGTGGTTATGGATTCGGGATTTCCAAAAGAAAAGCTTTAGAATCTTGCTTGACTTACAAAGTGAGGCCGACCGTGCTAATCTTAAGCATTCCCCGATAAGCAGAGAAAGGAATTGTGTGGCGAGACTTAAACCGCACTGAGCCTAAAACTAGGAAACATCATGCCATTAATATTCGTGCATGGCGTCAGTAATCGCAATACCCCAGCCTATCGGGAGAATGTAAGGGCCCGTGACGCCTTTCTTCGATCTCTCGTAATCCCAAGACTTGGCCTTGATCCGGCAACAGTTCAAATTCTGAATCCGTACTGGGGTGATCATGGCGCCCAGTTCCGTTGGGGTAATGCTTCATTGCCCGAGGCCTCCGATGATATGGAATCATTTGGATCCGGCCTCAACGCGCTCGACCTGCACATCGCCGCAAACGTATTAGGCGGCTCAGAAGAGCAGACAGACCTAGTTGCCATCGCCCATCGCTCACTTGCGGACGCTATTGATGTTATATGGTCCGCTGCCCTGCCGGGTGTTGACACCGATGAGAGAGCGTTTGAGCTGGCAGAGACCTTTCGACTGGCGTCTGACTATGCGATTGCAAATCCAAAGCCGAGTTGGCTAAATCAAGCTAACAACGATAACTTGGTTGATCTGCTGATCTACTATGTTAAGCAATATAACGATTCTTCTACTCCAACTAAAGAGACAGAGTGGGAAAGTTTCGGTGATAGCGGTCAGCTGTTGGAGCGCCTGAAGGAAGGCGTTAGTCGAATAATTTCACTTGCCCCCGATTCTGGAGGAGCGGCCGTTGTGGCGCTCGCCCGCACAAAGGCACATCTGGCGGCGTCGCAATTCATTGGCGATGTGCTCGAGTATCTGGCGAAGCGAGGTGTGGACACTGATCCTGGCCCGATTGTTGAGGACGTGCTGGCCGGTTTTCGGGCCGCTCGCAAGTTGGTAAGGCCGGAAGATCCCAAGTTTGTGATCCTCGGTCATAGCCTTGGCGGCGTGATCTCTTACGACATCCTAACCTATTTTGATGCCAGTCTAGAGGTCGATCTATTTGTGACGATCGGTTCACAAGTAGCTTTGTTTGAGGAGATGTCGCTCTACAAGATCAGCCGAAATGAGTTGCCCGAAAATCCGCCAGCGGAAAAACTCGGCACTCCAGTAAACATCAAGCGGTGGCTAAACGTGTTAGATATAAGCGATTTATTCGGTTTTCGTGCAGGGGCGGTGTTTGAAGGGGTTCAGGACTACAAGTATGATACGGGCTACGGTCTGATGAAGGCCCACAGCGGCTATTTCAGTCGCCCAAGCTTCTTCCGTCGCCTCGGTGAGCGGCTTGCGGAAAGTGATTCATGACGACTGTCTTTTCTCGCGAAAGGGACGAGGCTACCAAAGAACCTGGGACGCATGTACTCATAATCGGTGCTGGCGCATACCCACACTTGCTAGGCGGCACGGGCAAACTAGCTCGCAATCCCATGGGCCTGCAGCAACTATCATCGCCGCCGGTGTCTGCTAAAGATCTAGCTGCCTGGTTTGCAGCGCGCCAGGCGGATACGCCTGGAGACGTTGGCTTCTGGAATCCCTACGTGCCACTAGCTACAGTAGAGCTGTTAGTGTCTCCCTCCTCCGACCTGACGGAGGAAGCCACAAGAACGAATATCGAGAGCGCCTATGAAATTTGGATCAACCGCGTCAAAGAGAACGTACAGAATATTGGAATATTTTATTTCTGCGGTCATGGAGTTGCCGGGCGGAATGATTATGTGCTACCCGCAGATTTTGGCAAAAGCTTGAATCCATGGCGCGATGCCATTGACATAACGAACACGGCCCGAGCGGTACGTCGGCGTGCAAACGCGTCCTTTTACTTCTTTATAGATGCTTGCCGGGACTGTAAGCCAGAAGCGCTAAGGCCTGGTGCAGGGCAGTCTTCGTTGGACGAGTTCGAACCAGAAAAGGATGTGCTGTCCTTCTCGCGTTTGATGGTTTGGGCCGTCGGCGATGGGCGCCAGGCGCACGCTCCCAAAGGAGGGGTGTCACGGTTTACTTCGGCGATTATCAAAGCACTTTCGGGTTTCTGCGCAGAGGCCGTGCCAGAGGAGAATACCTGGGTCGTAACGGGCGCAACGTTATGCACCTCTATTGAGAGAATATTGGAAGAAGAGAATAGATCTCTTGAGCCAAGGTATCGACAGCATATTGAATTCCAACGAATTGGCTCGAAAGTCTTTCACTTTGAAACTCGACGGCCTCAGAATGTGGCTACTACGAGGTCTGTCTTGCCTGTCAACTTGCGCGTTCGAGAAGAGCTAGAAAGGATGCCTGGTGGGGCAGCTCTTCCGCCAATGCTAAGAGAGTTCTTGGCTGAGGTAGTAGAAACTGGTCAGCGATCATTGGAGGAAATCGAACAGTTAGCTGATTCCTGCGTGCGACAGTCGAAGCTACTTGCCCAACAACTTGCCGTTGAGCGCGACCGCGAGGTGGCAGGACAAGCGCAAGCGCTGCTTGACGCAGGGAAATTGGAGGAAGCGGGAACAGTGTTTGAGGAGCTCATTCGAGAAGCGGAGTCGAGACTAGGAACATACTATCAGAGCCGAGCCGAGGTAGCGTGGTTGGCGCTATCCTATGATTCGGATTTACTTGCGGAAGAAGCTGAGAAATGGTTCCGCAGAGCGTCCGAACACGGAAGTTTAGATGGGCACTATTATCTTGGTAGACTACTCTGGGAAAAGGGTGAATATAACGAAGCGTTACAAACGATACGCGAGGCAGCCTGGAGCGGCCATAATTTGGCCGAAGAGATTCTATTTGAATGGGAAAAAGGTCTATAATTTACCGCAGCTGGTTCACATCAAAGGAGATGGACCTCATATCCTAGGCTAGCAGTGTGGTCCTCGACTTCTCAAGGGCCGAAAACCCACGGGCAACGCATACAGCGAATTTGACAGGCGGTTGAAGCAGCAGTCGTACAACTATTGGCAGGACGGGTGGGCTGAACATGGTGCGACGTAAACTTACTATCGAGCACAATGATCCCGCTGATAGAGCTCCCGTTCCGTGCCCGTGGGCGCCAGCGGCTTCCTGGTTTAGAGGGCGATCACTCATCTGTCCTTTCGATCAACGGGGAAGTAGTCTGCGTTCGGCTTGGACCGGGCGCGGAGCTAGCTGCCGGGTCTGATGAGCTGGTTCCGGCGGCAAGCGGATTGCGCCTACCGGTGGCTGCGGGTGTTGTGGGTCTGCCGAGTCAGCGTGGCCAGCCTGTTGATTGGCTTACTCATCCTTCTGCTAGCGCCGCAATCGCAGGATCTGTTCCGAGAGGTGACACCGGACGCCGGCAGCGTCTGGGAGATCTTCGGTCCGTTCCGCGGCCCGCTTTATTGGTTCGCCTTCCAATTGCTGGCTTTCATCTGCTGGGCAATGCCGGTGCACTACGCGGCGCGGATGCTGCTCCAGCACGACGTCGGCCTATTCGACCGGGCCGAGGCGCAGACTTTGTATCCGCCTATCTTCCGCTGGGTACCACGGATATTGGGCATCGGCTGCTTCGTGGCGTTGCTGCTCGGCGAGGCATTCGCATGGGCAGGTATTCCCTCCTGTGAATCCTCAAATGCTATCTGCCAAGAGCAGGTCGACATCGAGGAAATGCATCTCGTGTTTCTGATCCTCAGCACCACCGTCGCCCTAGCCGTCTTCTGGATCTTCGTGGTCAAGCGGCGCGCCTTCGTCGCCGGCGTCAAAGATTGGCGGCAGGGTCCCGCAGGATTCTGGGCCGCGATGAGGATGGCCTACGCCACTTCGCTCCCCCCTCCGGTGCTGCCGTTCTACTTACCCGGAGCGGTGCGCAACCGCGGCCGGACCGCGCCGCAACCACCTGACGGCCTCGCGGGCGCCAAGAAGGCACGCCTCATCGGTGCGACCATATTGTTGATCGTCTCGGTGCTGCCATCGGTCTTTCTGCTGATCGAGCCAGCCTGGACCGCGCAGTGGTTTGCCCGCGCCTTCTTGTTCGTCGTCGTCCTCGGTGCATGGGTGCCACTGCTGTCATTACTGGCCTTCACAAGCCACTATCTGCGTTTCCCGGTGATCCTCTCCGTCTACGTAGTGCTCGGGATATTCGGCTACTTCAACGACGATCACTATGACATGCGCGTAGTAGAGCACCGGACCGCGAGCGATCCACGACCGAACTTCGAGGAAGCGCTGGAAATGTGGCGCAAGCATGGTGGCGACGACGCCCCAATCATCGTCGCCACCGCCGGCGGCGCCAGCCGCGCCGCCTACCATACTGGCCTGGTGCTGGGCTACCTGCACGAGAACTACCCGGCGTTCCGCGATCGGCTGTTCGCCATCAGCGGCGTCTCCGGCGGCTCCCTCGGGGCGGCGGTCTATGCTTCGCTTGCCGACCGCCCTGACCCGCCGTGTCAGCACCTCGAAGGCGCTCCGATGAGCCTGGGGGAATGCCTCAACGCCGTACTGCTTGGTGATTTCCTGTCGCCGCTGACGATCGCCTTCGCGTTCCACGACATCACTCAACTGCCGCTGGCCGATCGGGCTCAGGTGCTCGAGCGCTCCTGGGAGCGGCGCTACGCGACGTTTGCCCGCCCGGCGGTCGGCGATGACGGCTTGGCGCGCGACTTCACTGCCTTCTTGCCTGGGAAGAATCGTTGGCGGCCGCTGCTGCTACTGAACGGCACATCGGTGGAGTCCGGCAAGCGGCTGATTGCTTCACACCTACGGTTCGCTGAAAGTGATGAGCCCTTGTTCGTCGATACTTACGACGCTCTCAGTGTTCTCAACTCCGGCCAATCGGCGAAGGATGCCCCGCCTTGGCACTCGTTCCGGCTCTCGACGGCGGTTACGGTGAGCGCCCGCTTTCCCCTGATCACGCCGGCTGGCAATCTGCGCGACCGTGGCGGCCAGATCGCCGACCGCGTGGTGGACGGCGGCTACTTTGAGAATTTCGGCGCCCTCACGGCGGCCGACCTGGCCCGTCGGTTGTACCGCCGGACCGATGTGATGCCGTTCGTCATCCAGATCTCCAGCGATCCCGATCTTGAGCTAGCAGAGCGCCCGAGGATGCCCGACGCTGACGACCAGCAATGGGCCACCACCGTGCGCTCGATATTCGATGCCTTCTTTGCCACCCGCACCGCGCGGGGATCGCTTGCCACCGCGGCGCTGCGCAACCAGCTCTGCAACGACACGTTGCAACATCAGACCGACGCGCCGTGCCCGCACTACGCGCATATCCGGCTGCAGGGCATCGGCCGCGAGGTGTCGATGAGCTGGTGGTTGTCGACGCCGGTGCACCACTGGATCGAGGGACAGCTCTGCCAGCCTTACAATGCCGCAGCACTGGCCACCGTCGCCAAGGCGCTGGGCCGCGGCGAGCCGGTGCAGCCGCCGGGGTGCCCTTGACTCTAGGGCGGTTACAGCGAGCCTTTCTCTACCTGTACAAGCGGGATGTTCCTCCAAAGCCATCTCAGTCCTGCTCGAGACGAGAGCCCCTTCACTGAGACATTGCCCTTCTTCGTTTCGGCATTGGCGCGTTTGTTTATCCACTCTAGCGCGATGTCCGCGAAACCAACTTCTTCGTAGGAATCATCCACGCTGGAGTGCACACCTTGGAAAAAGGTCTGCTCAACCGGTTCGGTTTCCAATCCTTCAAGAGGGCATTGTCAGATCAACAAAGGTGGTGCGCCTTGTTCCGCCCCGGAGTTCCTAGACCCAGGCAAAGTACATTGGTTTGCCCGGAGATCTCCGAGCAGGCAGCGATGAAGCAGGGCAGCGAGCAGCTGTCTAAGACTATCAGATCAGTTTAATCTGACAATGCCCGCGTGATGGTTCGGAGGCAGGGTTTCAATGACGCTTAAGCTGCTGCACTCATCGGACTGGCAGATCGGCAAGGTATATCGCTTTGTCGATGACGGCACGATGGGGCTGCTTCAGGAGGCACGTCTCGCTGCGATCACCCGGCTTGGCAAGCTGGCGGTTGAGCACGGTGCCGGTCATGTTCTCGTAGCCGGTGACGTCTACGACATGGAGGCGTTGTCGCCGCGTTCTCTCAATCAGCCGCTGGAACGCATGCGGAAGTTTGAGAAGGTGACGTGGCATCTCATGCCTGGAAACCACGACCCGCATCGGCCGCACGGCCTCTGGGATCAGCTCATGCGAAGGGGCGTGCCGGACAATGTGATTGTCCACCTCTCGTCCGAGCCGAGGATATTCGAAAGCGATGGCTTCGTCGTGCTTCCTGCACCGCTCCAGTGCAGACGCACGCTTCAGGACCCCACTGCATACATGGATGAAGCGGAAACCCCGGACGGGATTATCCGCATAGGTCTCGCGCATGGCACGGTCACGGGCTTCGGTTCCGATGACAAGGACGTTCCGAACTACATCAATCCGGACAGGCCGAATGCGGCGCGGCTCGCCTATTTAGCCTTGGGCGATTGGCACGGACAGAAGAAGATCAGTGACAAGGTTTGGTACAGTGGCACACACGAGGCCGACGCCTTTGATGTGGAAGGCGGCGGACAGGCGCTTCTGGTCGAAATCCAGAGTGCTGATGCCGCGCCAGTCGTTACGCCGGTCGAGACCGGCCATTACCGGTGGATGACGTTGCGCGAGCAGATCAACAGTCGCGAAGAGATTGATGCTCTCGTCACGACCCTGCGCGGCAGTGGAGATGACCTGAACCGGATTCTGGTGCGCCTTTCGGTCGAGGGTGCCGTTTCGCTTCAGGACCGACAATATTTTGAGGAACAGATCGTCGAGCAGGTTTCGGCCGCCTTCTGTTATCTGCGGGTCGATGATGCGCGGCTCTTCCCGAGTCCCAGCGAAGAGGACCTAGATCAGATCGACCGGGGCGGCTTCGTGCGAACCGCTGCTGATGTCCTGAAGCAGAAGGCCGAGGACATGAGCGATCCCGATCATGAGATGGCCGCCCTGGCGCTTCAGCGGCTATACGTCGAGCACATGAAATTGCAGACGAGGAGCCAATGAAAATTCGCTCCATCGCTGTCAATCAGTTCAAGAAGTTCACGACGCCGATGTGTCTCGACGACATCGGCGACGGCCTGAACGTCGTTGTCGGCCCCAATGAAATGGGGAAGTCTACGCTGCTCGATGCGCTACGCGCCGCCCTGTTTGAGAAATACAGTTCCAAAGCGCAGCCGATTACGGCGCTACAGAATGACCGGAACCAAGCCGCACCTGTCGTGGAGCTCGCATTCGAGGTCGACGGCGGGATTTATCGGATCAGGAAGCGGTTCGTGAAAAAGCCATACGCTCACCTGTTCTGCCCTGACGGGCGAAAGCTGGAGGGCGATGAAGCAGAAGACACTCTGCGCGATCTTCTCGGGTTCGATGAACCTGGCAAGACGGGCGCGAAGCCCGAAACCCTCGGCATGTGGAATGTGCTCTGGGTTCAGCAAGGCCAGTCCTTTGGTGCGCTCGATCTTCCCGACAGCGCGCGCTCGAATCTCCACAGCGCACTGGAATCGGAAGTCGGCGAGGTTCTGGGAGGCAAGCGCGGAAGGGCGTTGCCGGATGCGGTGGATAAGCAGCTCTCGGAACTTGTCACGTCCACTGGCAGGCCACGCGGGAACTACAAGGATTTGATCGACGAGGTGGAGACGCTGCGTGCCGAACTCGAAGGGCTGCAAAGCCGCCGCAGCGAACTCTCCAAGACTATGGAAGACCTGGAAGCCGCACAGGAAACGCTCGCGCGTCTCTCATCGGGAGAGCAAGACCAGAAGGACAAGGAGGAACTGGACGCAGCACGGAACCGACATGGTGAGCTTGCCAAGCTGGAATCACGCATTGAGGCCGCGGCGACTGATGTTGAGCTGAAGAAGCGCAATCTGGAACAAGCCGAACAGGCCATTGCCGAGCGTCGCGCTCTGAAAGAGCAGATCATGACCGACGCTGAGGCGGTCGAGGCGGCGAAGGAGAAACTCGACGAAGTTCGCGAGAAAGATCAGAAGCTGAGGAAACAAGTCGAGGGCCTTCGCAAAGATTCGAAGAAAGCCGAGGATGCCGTCACCGAGGCGGATAAGGCTGTGTCGATCGCCCGCCGCGTTCTCACTGCCGTTCAACGCGAGGGCCGCATTCGGGAGCTTCAGGAGCGCTACGAGAAAGCCCACGATGCCGAAAAGAAGCAAAGGGCTGCCCAACAGGGTGCGGCTGCCATTCTCGTCACTGACGAGAATATTGAAACGATACGAGATGCCGCGAAGAAACTCGAAACCGCGCGTTCCCGCCTTTCCGCTGCCGCGACCCTCGTTGCATTCGATATGCCTTCGGACCGGCTCTCCAAGATCCAGGTCGATGGAGCGGCACTTGCGGCCGGTCAGACATCGGTGGAAGCGGTTGAAGGGACAACGATCACCATCCCCGAGTACGGCAGCATTTCTGTTCAGCCTGCGATCAAGGACCGAGATAGCCTCATCGCAGAGCAGCGCGAAGCGAATGACGCCCTCAAAGCCGCGCTTGAAGAGTGCGGCGTCAAATCGGCTGATGCGGCTGAGGAACAGCTTGCAAAACGCGAGAAGCTCCTACGTGATGCGGAGCTTGCACGGCAGGAAGCCGAACTGCACGCGCCAGCGACGGATGACTACGAGGCCGGTGCAGAACCGCTTTCGGATCACATTGCGGGCCTGAAGGCCATTCTCGAACGGGAGCTTACCGACCTTGGGATCGAGAGCTTGCCATCGGAGAAAGAAGCGGAGCAGACCCTAATCTCTGCCCAGGAAAGCGCTCAGGAAGCAAGGGACACCCAGACCACCGTCCGAGCGACCCTTGGCGGGCCGGAAGAGGAGATGGGTCGTATCCAGACTGAGTTGGGGAGTGTGAAAACACGATATGACGACGGGAAGGAACGCCTCGAAAAGCTGAAGAAGAGTCTGGCTGAAGCGGAAGAGCAAACTTCTGATGATGACCTTGAGGCTGGTGTGGCGGCCGCTCGAAAGGCACTGGAAGATCAGGAAAAGGCTGTGTCTGAGCTGGAAGGACAGCGTGAGGGCGAGACGCTACCGCAATTGGAGGCGCGCATTTCTCGGTTGGACACAGCGCTACAGGAGCGTCGAGACAAGCGCTCTGATCTGAAAGAGAAGGTTGTCGGGCTGCAATCGCACATTGAAGCTCTTGAAGGTGCGGGCCTAGACGAGGCCATTCAGCAGAAAGCACGAGAGGTCGAGCTGGCTGACGATCAGCTTCAGCGCTACGAGCGTGAGGTGTCCGTGCTTTCCCTGCTGCTATCGACGCTACGTTCCGCAGAGACCGAAGCGAAAGAGCGCTACCTCTCTCCGGTGCTGAAACGGGTTCGTCCCTACTTGCAACTCCTGTTCCCCCGCGCAGAGATCACGATTGACGAAAACCTCCACATCGTCGGTGTGGTTCGCGAGAACGGGTACGAAGAATCTTTCGAACACCTGAGCATGGGGACGCAGGAACAAATCGCCGTTCTTGTTCGCCTCGCCTTTGCCGAGATGCTTGTCGAGCAAGGCCATCCTGCGACCGTTGTGCTCGATGATGCTCTGGTGTTTTCGGATGATCGGAGAATGGGCCGCATGTTCGACATTCTGAACATGGTCGGGCAGCAGGTTCAGGTCATCGTACTTACGTGCCGTGAACAACTTTTTGAGGGCATTGGCGGTCAGCACTTGTCATTGCAGGAGATTAACACCGAGGAGCTGGTTTCAGCATGACCTAACCAGAAGGGAGCAGCCTTGAGAATTGCATCTGTTCGTATCGAGAACTTCAGATCGTTCAAAGACGAGACCATTCCGTTCAATGACTATGCGTGTCTTGTCGGGCCGAACGGTGCAGGCAAATCGACAGTTCTCACCGCCCTAAACGTTTTCTTTCGAGAGTCAGATGGTCTTTCAACTGATTTAAGCCAGTTATATGATGAAGACTTTCACTGCAAAGACACGGATAATCCGGTCAGAATAACTGTTACGTTTGGGGACTTAAACGACGAAGCGACAGACGATTTTTCAGACTACGTGCGGCAGGAGAAATTGGTTGTTTCCGCCGTGGCGACCTTTGACCAAGCTACCGGAAAGGCAGATGTGAAGCAGTACGGGCAGCGTCTCGCGATGCCAGCCTTCGCGGCGTTTTTTAAGGGCTTGGATGATGGCAAGAGGGTTGCTGAGTTAAAGGAGATTTACACCGAAATAAAAGGTGACTACGGCGATCTTCCGGCTCCAGGAACAAAGGACACTATGGTTCAGGCTCTCCGGGATTACGAAGCTGAGCGTCCTCAAGATTGCGAACTCATACCAAGCGAAGATCAGTTCTACGGATTCTCCAAAGGTGCGAACCGTCTCGCCAAGCACGTTCAATGGGTCTATGTCCCTGCGGTCAAGGATGCCACTTCGGAACAGGTCGAGGCCAGGAATTCTGCGCTTGGTAAACTCCTCGCGCGAACAGTGCGCTCTCAGACGAATTTCGATGAGTCCGTAAAGGAATTGCGAGCTGGGATGCAGGAGCAGTATCAAGCGCTTCTAGACGGTAGCCAGCATGTTCTGCACGAGATTTCTGAATCGCTTCAGGCTCGACTCTCAGAGTGGGCGCATCCCGAAGCTCGTTTACGCCTTGAGTGGAAGCAGGATCCCGATAAGTCGGTACGCGTTGAGGAGCCCTGGGCTCATATTCTGGCTGGTGAAGGCGAATTTGAAGGCGAACTCGCACGGTTCGGGCATGGGCTCCAAAGGTCCTATCTTCTCGCTTTGTTGCAGGAACTCTCCGGCACTGAGGCTGGTGAAAGCCCTGCGCTGATTTTGGCATGTGAGGAGCCCGAGCTCTATCAGCATCCGCCGCAGGCACGCCATCTCGCATCGGTTCTCAACAAGTTGAGTCAAGGCGACTCGCAAGTGATCGTCTCGACTCACAATCCTTGGTTCGTTTCCGGGGAAGGATTTGAAGACGTTCGCATGGTCCGCAAGGAACAAGGGAGCCCATGTTCTGCAGTCTGCCATATGTCGTTTGAAGACATTGCTGCGTCTGTCGGTGAAGCCACTGGCGAAGAGCCGACCAAACCGGAGGGGGCTCTCGCAAAGGTACACCAGGCGTTGCAGCCTGCTTTGAATGAAATGTTCTTTACTCGCAGGCTTATTTTGGTCGAGGGTCTCGAAGACGTGGCCTATTTGCAGGCGTACTTCAATCTGCTCGATAAGGCAGATGATTTTAGGCGATTGGGGTGCCACATCGTGCCCACAAATGGAAAAAGTGAATTGCTCAGGCCTCTGGTCATCAGCAACCATATGAAAATCCCGACATATCTCGTGTTTGATTCTGACGCTGATAAGCCAGACCGAAATGGTAGTAAGGCCAAACATGAGAAGGATAACAAGGCACTCCTAAAACTTGCCGGAGGGGACGAAGGAACACCGTTTCCTGATGAGACTGTTTGGGGCACGGGGTTTACGGTATGGCATTCGTGTATCGGTGCCGTCGTGAAAGACGAGATTGGTGCGGACGAATGGACACAATATCGCAATAAGGCCGACCAGCTTTACGGGCAAGTTGGTGATCTGAAGAAGAACTTTCTGCACATCGGCGCGAGCCTTGCGTTTGCCTTGGAAGATGGAAAGCGCTCAGAAAGCATGGAGAAGCTTTGCGCCAAGATTCTTGAGGCGGATAACTTCATCCCCTTCAATTAGTCACTGATACTGCGTGACTCGTCCGGCTTGGCCGGACCGGGCTCTAGAGCGGGATGGTAATAGGCTGAATCGGTCGCGTGGGATTCCCGAATCGGTTTATTTCTGATCCAAGCTGCTTGCTGGGAAGGAGGCCAGCAGGCATGGCAAAACCCTATTCCATGGATCTTCGAGAGCGGGTAGTAGCGGCGGTTTGAGGAGGGCGGTCTGTCGCGGCGCCAGGCGGCGGCACGGTTCGGTGTCGGGGAGAGCAGCGGGTGCTGTCATGTGTGGACGGCCCCTTTGGTGCAAGGGTGAATTGGGGTGATATTGATCGGTGCGGGATGCGGTCATGTGTCCGGCCTGTTTGCGCGGTACGACTGACCGCTGGCCCTGATGAAGTCCGCGCACCAGGTCCCTCTCAGTCTAGCGAGCTCTTGAGCCCTGACAGCACCTCGGGTTTTCCTGGCTGCGGCCCCGTTTGATCATCATCACTTCCATTTGCCCTCGCGGCGTTGCGCGGCGACGAGATGGCCCTGCGGTTTGGTAGCGCTGTTATGCGGCCATCGAGGCCCGATACGTCTCGCCGCGCGCGAGTATGGCCCAGGCGATCCGGGCGGTTTTGTTGGCGACGGCCACGGTGACCACCCTCGCTGGCTTACGCTCGAGCAGGCATCGCACCCAGGCGCCGGTCGCGGATGTATTGCTGTTGGCACGCCGTACCACCGAAGTGGCGCCGACGACTAGAAGCCTGCGCAGATAACCATCGCCCATCTTCGATATTCGGCCGAGACGGCCCTTGCCGCCGGAGGAGTTCTGGCGTGGCACCAGGCCGAGGAAGGCCGCAAACTGACGGCCGCTCTTGAAGACACCCGGATCCGGCACGCTGGCAGCCAAGGCTGTTGCGGTGATGACACCGACCCCGGGAATGGTCTCGAGACGCTGACTGGTCTCGTCTGCGCGGTGCCAGAGCATGAGCTGGCGTTCGAGCTTGCGGATCTCGTCGGTAAGACTGTCGAGCTGACTGGCCAGGCTTTCGAGAGCGATCCCGGCGATCCGCGGTAGTCCCGGCACCTCGCCTGTCCGTATCGCCCTGATCAGGGTCAAAAGCTTTTGAGGTCCCTGGGCCGTGATGATGCCGAACTCGGCCAGATGGGCGCGCACGGCGTTGAGCGTCATGGTGCGTTGGCGCATCAACAGGTCGCGTGTCCGGTGCAGCATCAACACGCCCTGACGTTTCGCGCTCTTGATCGGAACGAAGCGCATGTGAGGCCGCGTCACCGCCTCGCAGATAGCTTCCGCATCGGCCGCATCATTCTTCTGTCGTTTGACATATGGCTTCACATAAGCAGGCGGGATAAGCCGCACATCATGGCCGAGCGCGCCAATCTCGCGAGCCCAGAAGTGCGCCGTCGCACAG